>JBAVOD010000415.1:0-14960 GCA_049691735.1 Bacteroidales bacterium | reverse complement strand
GGCGGCTACCCTTCCATCTCTTATCAGCAATCCGGAAATCCCCTGGAAAGGAATCGTTCTGATGATCGCACTTGTCATCATTTCCGGTATAACCGCCCTTAGTCTGGCCTTACGGCCCGTAAAAAGTGAATCGTTGATTTCAAGTATCAGGAAGGACTAGTTTTCCTTTTTCATTTTTTACCTACGGCATAAAGGAAATCCTGGCATCTGAAAAAGATCATCCCGTCAGTAATTGAGGGAGCTGTCATGCAAACGCTGTTCATGGGGATCTGGGCAATAAGATTGAAAAAATCGCCATCTCCGATGATGTTGACTGTTCCGGTTTCGCTGACAATATAGATCCTGCCGTCTGAAGCTACAGGAGAGGCAATAAAGCTGTCGGTCCTCCCCAGTTTGGCATTGTAGATCTCCTGGCCGGTAGCCGGATCGAGGCATTGTACGGCGCCGTTCCAGGCCACATTGTAGAGATGGCCCCTGTAGAGCAGCATTGTGTGGATATAGGAGCCACCCCTGGGCAGGCTCCATTGGACACCCGGACTGGTCGTTTCATTTTCACCTGGAGTTATGTCGCCCCTTGCACTTGTTTTCACGGCAATAATTGGTGAGCTCCGTCCATGAGCACTGTTGAAGTAGATAAGGTCTTTGCCGATTATTGGCGTGGGGATCTGAATATCACCCCCTCCCGACATTTTCCAGATCTCATCTCCAGTCAGGAAATCGTACCCTCCCCTGTGCTTGTACCCGTTAACGGCGACATACTCTTTGCCTCCATCAGTGTAAATGTTCGGTGTGCACCAGCCCGGGTATTCATCTCTCTCTTTTTTCCAGATCTCCCTGCCTGTCGGGGCATCGTAAGCTGCCAGAAACGAATTCTCGAGCACATCGCACTGCACAACAACAACATTGTTATGCAAAATCGGCGAACTTGCGAATTCCCATTCGGCGTTTTTCATCACAAAAAATGCTGATTTCAACACCCCGAAGTTCTTTTGCCAAAGGAGCCTGCCGTCGAAATCATAGCAATAGAGTCCCTCCGATCCGAAAAAAGCCACAACATGTTTGCCGTCAACGGCAACAGTCGTATTTGCATGGGTCGATTTGGGGTGGCGTTTTATTTTGGGCACACCTTTGCATGCTGTTTTCTCCCACAGTATCCTGCCAGTATTCTTATCGATGCAGTAAACCTTCCACTCGTGAACAGATGAGTCCTTAACGGGTGTTACATCCCCGAAAAGTCCCGGTTTGAAGCCTGCCTTATCGGCTTCACTTATTGCCGTAGTGAGGAACAATTTATCACCCCAGATCACCGGGCTGGAAATACCCATCCCCGGGATTTTGATTTTCCATCTGATGTTAGTCATTGCCGAAAAGTCAAAGGTTTGCGGCAGATCAGCATTATCGAGAACACCCGAAGACATATAGCCTCTGTAGGCAGGCCATTGTCTTTCAGGAATGATCTGTGCCCGGGATGTGTATGTAAAAAGTGGCAGATATACAAGCGCCGCCAGAAAAACAAGCCTTGATTGCATGATTTTGAAGGGTTAGTTATGGGAATAAAAGTATAAAATCAAAATCTGATAAAAAACTTTAAGGGAATAAATCAGAACCTGAGACCATATCCCAGCCGGATCACATTAATATCTGAAATATGCGGCAAAAAGTCGCGCTGGAACAGGTAACCCAGTTCAACCGAGTGATTTTTGCTTATGTTGAATTTGACTCCTGCCATAAATCTGTTCTTGTCTATTGTCCGTGAGGCATCGGAGAACACCGGGGAGAAGATCTCTGCACCGATATAAGGATTGACCGGAAATGAAGGTATGTCATAAAGAGCTATAAATTTGAACCTTATATGAAAATCAGGGATCGCATCATTTTCATCCCCAATATATGTTTTGAAACGTTCCTGGAACCTGACCCGTCCTGTGAGTGTAATGTCGCCCGCCGGCAAGGTCCCTCTGGCATCGATGAACCACTTGTGCCGCAGGTGGTATGAATTGTCATCCTCAGGCGATTCTGAAATCCTGTAATGAGCTCCGGCTGCAAAATACTTGTTGAACTTATACATCAGTCCTGCTTCAAGATACGCCTCATCAATCTTTGAAGCGTTGTCGAAAGTCCTGACAGTCCCCGAAAGGTCGAGATCAAGCTTTTTGATCAGTTTGTGTCCGGCCGATACTTCATACCAGATCCCGAAATCCTTTTTCTGTGAGTAACCAGGGGAAAGACATCCGATAAGCGCCACAAACAGCAAAAGCTTTTTATTCATCATCCTCGTCATCATTGTTGATTTTGTCGGTGTCATCAGCATTAACAGCCTGCCCCTTGTTGTTAAAATAATATATTGTTATTTCACAGGTGTCGCGTAGGAAATTGATCTTACCGACCTCGATCCTGTTGATCTTTTCAATGCCTGTCCTTTCTTCCAGATCCTTCATCAGTTCGGCCGAATGACCGCTTCTGATCATATCGATCTTTTCATATAATACCAGTTTTGATGATTCGTGCTTCAGTAACCACACTTTTTCCATTCCATAGGTCAGGAGCACAATAACAATGTTTGTAAACAGGAGGTCGGCAAGGGTTGTCTTGGTACTTGTAAGGGCATTGATCACAGAGATGCCTATTACGAGGAAAAGGTAGGTCATTTCCTTTATCGGGATCGAGTTTGTCCTGTACCTGATTATCCCGAATATCGCAAAGAGCCCAAGGGCAAAACCTATCTGAAGTTTCACGCTTTCCAGGAGGAAACACAGCAGGAAGACTATGCTTGATATAAGGATATATGTGAAAAGGTAATCCTTTCGTCTTGCCGATGAATAATAGAGCCATCTGACCAGTATAAGGATAACCCCGAGGTTCAGTGCAAAGCGCAGGACAAATTCAAGGAAAGACGGAAAGTCGATCAGATCGATTCCTGCGATATTGATCTCCTCAGCTGTAAGCATATTGATTGTATTCATTTTTAAGCTTATTGATAAGCAATAACTTTGGCTTTAGATTAAATTTATGAGGCACGTCAAAAAGGAGGGCATTGCCCATGCAGTACTTGCTGAATCCTGTCGGATTTACATGCAGCTTTTTCATCAGCATCCGGAACGGGGACCGCATCGGAAGACCTTCGCTTTTCAGCTCCGCTATGGCAATCCATGGTATGACCGATGTTTCGCCCGATTGCCCTGAGAATGCGAGGTCCAGATCAAGAGTAATCCTTTCCGGATGATCAGGACATACAAAAGTAACCCTCCTGAAGCTATTTGTGAGGACCGCATTCAGATTCTCCGGGCAGTCAGGAACGTGGCTGCCGATAAACTGCAGAGCATCGCTGTTGCATGCATAACTTCCCGACCGGTCTTCAATCCTCCATTTCACAGTTCTGTTATTTTTTGTCTTCTTCTTGACTTCCAGGAAATTACCGCCAGTCGAAGCATAGTACCTGAACCTAACCTTATAACGTTCTGATTTACCCGTAACGTGCTGGGTGAAAAACAAATAATCAGATGTGTCAAGATAGGTTGTGCTGTACTTACAAATTCTCTGACCGTTCACTTCGAGTATCCTGTACTTTCCATCCATGGCTTCGAACAGGTCAGACACTCTTGATACCGGGAATACAAATTTGGTGTCAACCCTGTCCATCAGCCTGATCTTTTCTGTTTCTTCAAGTCCGAAAGGTAAAAAAGTACCAAGAAGACTCTGTACGTCAGTTATCATTGATCTAAAAGGATGTATACTGGTATATTTTCCTGGACCTGACCTTCCTGTCAGAATCATAAACTATTTTTTCAATCCGCAGGCCGTTTTCATACTTATATTCCGACGATTCTGTCAGATGACCGGTTGGGCTGTACTTTTCCTCCTTTATTTTATTGTTTTCCCGATCATAATAGTATTTAATATGATTTGATATTTTGCCCTGCTTGTAAGTTATTTCTTCAAGGAGATTGCCCTGTGGGTCAAAATTTTGTTCAAGGTCCTTGTATTTCCGGGTCACAAGCGCATCGTGCTTTTCGATATAAACCACGATGCTTTTAATCTTTCCTCCCTGGCCTGCTTCCTGTGCAATCACGTATGAATCAGTGATAATGAAGAACAGGAAAGCAGTTAACAGTGAACATCCGGTTTTTTTCATGGCTATCATATTAGCTGATAATTCTGGTTTCATGTATAACATCTGCCGGCAATTCGGTTGACAGTTCGATTCTTGTTTGTATAAGGTAACTTTGACAACACTAAAGATTATAGAAACAACGTAAATCCACCGGGTTAAATTACTTAAATGCAGAATAATCAAGGCTCACCGTTAAAAATGGCATTCAGTCAGCCCAAGGTCAAGCTCAGGCAGCTTATCGTTTATTGACCTGTAGACTACGATAGCCGCTCCGAGTGCCGTGGCATTGCTGATTTCAGTGGTATATACCTTTTTGTCCGGAAACGCTCTGGTTATGAGCTTAATGAATATTTCGTTCCTGGCAAATCCCCCGGTGATGTAAATATTTTCAGTATCATCTTTTTCCGGAAGGATAAGCTTTACCGATTCGATTGTAAGTTCGCACAGTTCGCTCATCATTTGGTGATACGCTTCATCGAACGATTTAAAGTCGAAAAGATCGATTCGTTCCCTGAATTCCCCCGATGCAGGCCCTATGTTCAGGAATGCCCTTCTGTCGCCGGTATATCTCTTTCTGAGCATGCTGTATAGCTCATGATCAAACCTGACCAGCTTGTAAAAATCCTCTGTAGTTCTGAAATGCTCATTGAGCATCTTTACACCCATTACGTGCAAATTGCCAAGAAAAAACCTTGACGATTTAACAGGCTGCCTTGTGATGCTCAGGTAGCAAAGACAATCCCTGTCGAGCTGTTCGGCAGTCAGCTTTTCAGAATTGAACGGATTCATGTTTATACACCATGTACCTGTTGAAAGAAGCAGAAATTTTCCCCTTCCCCCCGTGAAATAGGGTGCTAGCGAAGCCGAACTGTCATGAATGCCTATTCCCGACCGGAACTTTCTCCCGTTTGTTTCACAATCGACCATAGTATCAACGGGGATAGGTTCCGGAAGGCTAAGACAGTTATCAGCGACCCATGGATGGTAGGCCATGTTGTCAAAATCCCATAGTGCAGTATGGCAGCCTATTGAAGTATGCTCCGAAAATACCTTTCCGGTAACCAGGTACGAAATATACTGCGGGAAGTGGAGAATATGTCTGACACTTGAGAAAACCGCCGGCTTTGCACTTCTCAGCCACAGTATCTGCATTCCCGAATTCAGCATTCCAAGGGCCGGTGATGCTGTCCTTCTGCAAAACTCATCCTGTCCGCCGTACCGTCTGTAAAGGCGTTCGGGGATCATTTCATCAATGGGCTTAAGGTAATTATAAACCGGCGTAAATCTTTTTCCGGAAGGATCGAGATAAGCCAGTGTGGCACCGTAAGTGGAATAATTGACTGCAGTAAGTTCGTATTTATCCGATCGGGCAAGTCTGACAAGCGAATCACTTACCCATTTTTCAATCCGTTCAATATCATCACATTCGAAACCATCGTCATCGGTAATCTGATCAAACCGGATCTCATCCTCCGAGATAAGCCTCAGATTACGGTCGAACAGGACCGTTTTCTTGTTTGTTTTGCCGACATCGAATATTGCAATAATCTTTTCTTTCATACTATTCTCCCCTCAGCATCACGAGTGATAACAAGCTTCGGCCAGGCATCGGATCTTTATCTTTTTTGAAGGATTTCATTTTCATAGTCCCTGATAGCCTCAATGTAATCCTCTCCCACAGGTACATTGTTTGTCAGGCAATAATAGTCCCAGACGGCTCCGAACGGCTTTGATTTCAACAGCTCCAGAAAGGCGAGTCTTTCAAAATTATGACCTTCCTCCTCAAATTTTACCAGTTTCCTTCCAGGTTCCAGCATTGCATAAAGAAATGCTATCAGGGCTGATCTTGTTCCGATAACATACGCTCCGATCCTGTTCAGGCTGGCATCGAAGAAATCAAGGCCGATATTGACTCTTCCGACTGCATTTGCCCTGATGATCTCCCCGGCAATAAGAAGAAGGTCATCATTGAGGGTAAGCACGTGGTCGCTGTCCCATCTCACGCCCCTTGTAAGATGAAGCAGAATCTCATCAAGATACAGCAGTATCGACGATATCTTGTCGCCAACCTGTTCCGTGGGATGGAAATGTCCGTTGTCGAGGGTGATCATCGTGCCATTCCTGACGGCATAAGCAAGGTAGAAATCGTAAGACCCCACAACCATTGATTCCGAACCTATTCCGAACAGCTTGCTTTCGACTGAATCCTTAAGATGTTCCTTTGGGTACTGAACAGAAAAGATCTCGTCGAGCGAATCTTTCAGAAGCTTCCTCAGTGTATATCTGTCAACTGAAGTATCTTTTGATCCGTCGGGTATCCATATATTGTGGACACAGGGAGTTCCGAGCTGCTTTCCCATTTCGGCTGCAATTGCGCGGCACCTCATGACATGCTCAATCCAGAATTTTCTTATGGCAGGGCTTTTATTCGATAACGTATAACCCTCATCGGCAAACGGATGCGAAAAGCAGGTGCAATTGAAATCGAGTCCGATATTTCTTTCCCTTGCCCAGTCAATCCATCCCTGGAAGTGTTTGACCTCAATCTTGTTACGGTCGACCTTTTTACCCCCGAATTCACCATAAATGGCATGAAGATTAAGTCTCTGACTGCCCGGCAAAAGCGACATGACCTTGTCAAGGTCACTGCGCATCTGAACAATCGTTTTGGCTTTGCCGGGAAAGTTCCCGGTAGCCTGGATCCCTCCTCCGCCCAGCTCCGCTCCTTCCCTTTCAAAGCCTCCCACATCATCCGTTTGCCAGCAGTGAAGGCTGATAATAATTTTTCTCAGGTCTGCAAGTACTTTTTCAGTATCAACACCGAGAGCTGCATACTGCTCTTTTGCAATCTGATAGCCTTTTTCCACCAGTTCTCTTTTCATAGTTTCATTTTTGCTGCGAATCAGTTAATGGATCTTATTTGTTATTGCATGAAGAATACCTGTTCAAGCGACACGGTTACTTGACTGAATTTTTAGCCCAATTTAACAACAAACGTTGAAAGTATGAGAACAACAATCCCTGCTGAAAGTACGGTGATCGTTTTTCTGTCTGATCCTTTCCATTCATTCAGTATGATGCCCCAGATATTGCTGATCGCTATATTCAGGGCCATCAGTATGCTCCATCCGTAAACCGCCATACCTTCGGGAAGCTTGCTTGAACCCATGCCGAAAAAATGGAACTGGAGGAACCAAAGAATGCCGGCAAGGAAGGTGAATGCCAGATTGTTCAGAAGTACACTTCCCGAAGAAGTGAAATAATCGCGGTAAGTTTTATTCCTGATGTTAAGATACCCGCAATACGCAAGATTCGTGATAAACCCTCCCAGAAGAATGAATATAAGTGTCGGATTTTTCTGGAACAGGGGGTTTGTTCCATGGGCAAGTGCAATTTCTTCGATCGGCTTCCCGGCTTCAAAGCCGAGATTAAAGCAGGCACTCATAATTCCTGCGAAGATGGCGATGATTATTCCTTTCCTGAGCGCAAATTCCCTTATGGCAGCTTTCTTCTCTTTCTCTGTCATATTCCTGCTTTTAAGTGCACCTGCATACCCGATCACCGATATTCCCGCTACCGTCAGGGCTAATCCGGCGACCGTCAGAATACCCTGCGGCGAGGAGAATAGCTCCTGTCCGGAAATAAATGCGGGAATTAGAGTGCCGAACGCGGCGCAGAGGCCGAGTGCAATGCTTTGCCCGAGAGCTACCCCGAGATACCTGAGGCTCAATCCGAATGTAAGACCACCAAATCCCCAGAGCACTCCGAAGAACATCGCTTTAAGCTTTACAGCAGTTGATGCCTCGTTAAGTATTGGCATTAGCTCGCCATGGGGAACAAAGATCAGGGCGAAGACCCACGGTGCGATAAGCCATGCGGCTACTCCCTGCGACAGCCAGTATGATTCCCATGCCCATTCCCTGACTCTTTTGAATGGGACATAAAAACTTGCGGCCCCGATACTGCCTATAGCAATCAGGAGAATACCTGCAACAGGATTCATATAAGATCTGGTTTAGGGTTCAAATACTACAAAAAGGATAAAAATAGTCAATTTACAATTGGGAAATCAGATAAATTTAGATAAATTTCTAATCTTTCAGAATTAACAAATCGATGTACTATGAAGTCACTATGCCTTTCCTTTCTCCTGATTCTGATGGGAGGAACCCTGTTTTCGCAGGACCTTTCAGTATATGACCTTACCTGTGAGCACCGGAAAGATCCGGTCGGTGTTGATGTTCAGCAACCCCGTCTTTCATGGAAAATAAAGTGCCCCGGAACTGATATCATGCAATCTGCATATTCACTGAGAGTAGCAACAGACAAGCGCTTCGGGTCATCAAAGGTTGTATGGGAATCGGGCAAAACCATTTCGGACGAATCAGTCCTCGTACCTTTTGGGGGAAGCGGCCTGGAGCCTGGTGAAAGATATTACTGGCAGGTGAAAGTATGGGACAATAAGGGACGGCAATCGGGATGGAGCGAGACTGCATTCTGGGAGACAGGACTGATGTCACCTGCAGGCTGGAAAGCTAAATGGATTGAACTTGAAAGCGACACAAACAGGTATTCTCCTTCACCGCATTTCAGGAAAGAATTCAGCATAACCCGGCCGGTGCGATCAGCCAGAGTTTATGTCACCTCCCATGGATTCTATGAACTGCACCTTAACGGGAACAGTGTAAGTGACCAGGTATTCACCCCGGGGTGGACCACCTATCCGAAAAGGCTGCAATACCAGGTATACGATGTAACCCAAATGCTCATGAACGGAACAAATGCGATAGGAGCAGTTCTCGGAGACGGATGGTACAGGGGCACTCTTGCCTGGGGAAATAACTGGGCGGTTTACGGCAAAAGGCTGGGGCTGCTTCTCCAGATGAAGATAATTTACGACGACGGATCCGAGGTGCTCATTACCAGTGATGAATCATGGAAGGGCTTTAACGATGGCGCCATAAGAATGAATGACATTTATAACGGAGAAACCTATGATGCGGGCAAAAAGCTTACGGGATGGGCTGTGCGGGGATACAATGACAATTCGTGGATGAAGGTAGAAACGGGAAACTATTCAAATGAAAACCTTGTAGCTTCTGAGGGATCACCTGTTCGCAGGATACAGGAAATCAAGCCTGTCAGGATATTCCGAACACCAAAAGGCAGCCTGATAGCGGATTTGGGTCAGAATATGGTCGGCTGGATCAGGCTTAAAGTAAACGGATCAAAAGGGACTGTTGTCACCCTGCGTCATGCAGAGGTACTCGATAAGTCCGGGGAATTTTACACGGCCAATCTGCGGGCGGCAAAAGCCACGCTTACGTATACCCTTGCAGGAACGGGCGATGAGACCTATGAGCCGCGGTTCACTTTCATGGGCTTCAGATACGTGGAGATCACCGGCTTCCCGGGAGAACTATCAGCCGATAACCTGACAGGGGTGGTAATCCATTCCGACATGCCGGTGACAGGCAGCTATGAGACCTCAAATCCTCTTCTGAACCAGTTGCAGCATAACATTGTGTGGGGGCAGAAGGGGAATTTTGTTGACATTCCGACCGATTGCCCCCAGAGGGATGAGCGGCTTGGCTGGACCGGAGATGCTCAGGTTTTCTCCCGGACTGCAGCCTTTAACTTCGATGTCTCCGCATTTTTCACAAAATGGCTGAAGGATGTGGCAGCTGAGCAGAGACCTGCAGGTGAAATCCCGGTTGTTATCCCCGATATACTTGACAGTCAGGGTTCTCCTACTGCCTCTGCATCTGCCGGCTGGGGCGATGCGGCAGTGATAGTGCCATGGACAATGTACACTGTTTACGGAGACAGGAGGCTTCTCGAAACCCAGTATCCGGCTATGAAGAAATGGGTAGGGTACATACGTAACAAGGCCGGTGACAGCTGTATCTGGAAAGGAGGAAGCATTTATAGCGACTGGCTTTTCTACCATCCTCCTGTGAACAACCACTCCGAAGCTGACGGGTTCACAGAACATGACTTCATCGCAACGGCATTTTATGCCTATTCAACAAGCATTCTGGCGCAGGCTGCAAGGGTACTTGGAAAAACAGATGATGAGAAGCTTTACAGCGACCTGTTTCAAAAGATCAGGAAAGCATTTATCCATGAATATGTGACGCCTGCCGGAAGAGTCGGAACAAATTCGCAGACATCATATATCCTGGCCCTTAAGTTCGGGCTCCTTCCTGAAAATCTGAGGGTGGCAGCCGCCGGATTCCTGGTTGACGATATTAAATCCAGAGGGAACCATCTTTCAACAGGCTTCCTCGGAACCCCGTTCATATGTCATGTCCTCACCGCTGAAGGCTATACCGATGTTGCTTACGATCTTCTGCTCCAGCCGACATACCCTTCATGGCTCTATCCCGTAAAAATGGGTGCGACCACGATCTGGGAAAGGTGGGATGGAGAGAAGACCGACAGTACTTTTCAGGACGCCGGGATGAATTCCTTCAATCACTATGCATACGGGGCTATAGGCGACTGGATGTACAGGGTATCGGCAGGCATCGAAGCAGGCGCGCCGGGCTATAAGCAGATCGTGATACAGCCGCATCCTACGGCAAAGCTTGGATATTCGAAGGCTTCACTTGATAGCCAGTATGGGATTATCTCATCAGGATGGGTAAGAAAAGACGGAAAGATAAGCATCAGTGTCATTATCCCGGCCAATACGACTGCAATTGTGGTTCTGCCCTTCGGTGAGCCTGGTAAAGTCATTGAAAACGGCGCCCCCCTCCGTTCCGATGGAAGGATTTCCGCTGCAACCGGATCCGGGAGTGGAACTATTTCAATTTCAAGGGGATCGGGAGAATATCAGTTCGAGTACACAGAATAGAGTTATAATAACCTGAAATGAATATTGAATCGTTAAAAGCGCGAAAGCTCGATGACGAATTTGTTTTTACTGCCTCCCGAAGCAGCGGGCCCGGGGGGCAGAACGTAAACAAGGTGAACACCAGGGCTGAGATCAGGTTCAGCGTCGCTGATTCGGCAGTATTATCCGACAGTGAAAAAGATCTTATTTTCTGGAAACTCAGCAGGAAGATCAATTCATCAGGCGAACTTATAGTCACCTCTCAGTCGGAAAGGAGCCAGCTGAAGAACAGGGAAAGGGCAACTGAGAAAATGCTCCTGCTGCTTGCCGGATCACTGACTGAGGTTCCGAAGCGAAAGCGAACCTCCCCTTCTGTAAAATCGAAGTTGGAACGACTTGAAGAAAAGCACCGGAAGGGCCGGATCAAGGCCCTTAGAAAAGATTCAGATGAAGGACCAGAATAAGGGCTATACTGTTTTCAGCTTCCATCTGCCCCTTCTGAACACAAGCCAGGCAGTTAATGTCATTATAGTTTCGGCAATGAAGATAGCAACGTATACTCCCTGCTCATTCATTCCCAGTTTCAACGCAAGCAGCCACGCCAGCGGTATCTCAATGATCCAGTAAGCGAATATGTTTATTTTCAGCGGGGTAGTTGTGTCCCCGGCACCGTTGAATGAATTGACCATCACCATACCGAAGCCATAGGCAACGAAGCCGTAGCTTATGATCCTGAGGCAATCGATCCCGGGCATTACTACCCGTGGATCATTAATGAACAGCCTGATAAAGAACTCAGGAAAGGCCACAAGTACAAAGCTGATCATTCCAAGCAGTATCATGTTCACCCATCCGGTGAACATCACCGACCTTTCGGCCCGTTCAGGTTTCCCGGCTCCAAGGTTCTGACCCACAAGTGTCGAGGCCGCATTGCTGAGGCCCCATGAAGGAAGAAGTACGAAATTCACTATCCTTATTGCTATTGTGTAACCGGCGACCACATCGCTGCCAAAAATTGAAATTATTCTCACGAGTGCGATCCAGCTTGTGGTCCCGATAAGGTTCTGCCCTGTGCTCCCCAGCGAGATTTTAAGAAGTCTTGCCATTATCCTGAAGTTTATGCGCATCCGGCCAAGGGACAGCCGGATGCGTTTTTTTCCAAAGAACAGCAGCCAGAACTGGTAAAGAACCGCTATACCGCGTCCAATGGTTGTGGCTACTGCTGCGCCGATGACGCCAAGCTCGGGAAACGGACCGATACCGAAAATAAAGCATGGATCGAGGATTATGTTTATAATGTTCCCGACCCACAGTACCCTCATTGCAACAGCTGCATCCCCCGCACTCCTGAAGATCGCATTGATAATGTAGAGCAGGACGATTACCAGGTTTCCTCCCAGCATGATTCTTGCATAGCCGGCATACTGAGTTGTCACCGTTTCTGAAGCGCCCATGATATGAAGCAGCCTGGCAGAATATATTGCTCCGGGAATTGCAATTATCAGCGAGACTGCTGCGCCTGTAATGATTGCCTGAAAAGCTGTCTCAGCGGCTTTTCCAGGGTTCTTTTCGCCCACCCTTCTCGAGACCATCGATGTGGTGGCGGTTGCCAGCCCGAAGGAAATTGCATAAACGATCGTTATCAGCGATTCGGTAAGCCCCACTGTTGCAACGGCATCAGATCCAAGCCTTGACACGAAAAACATGTCAACAACAGCAAATACCGATTCCATTATCATTTCAAGAACAGAAGGAACTGAAAGGAGGAATATTGCTTTGCCCAGGGTTACTTCAGTAAAATCCTTGTCTGTACCGGCAATCGCTTCTCCGATATTTTTAGAAAATAACCTGAACTTATGCAACAAGTAGCCGTGTTTGCTGTTTTTCACTCTTGTAATTGACGGGTATTTTATTTGAATGAATAATTAATACGGGATCGGAGCGTTATAATGCAAATCTTTTTAGTCTGATAAAAGTATCTGAAATTGGAATACGAGGTCAAAGTAAGGTTGTGTTAAATTCTGGCATAATAATTGTTGAACACCATTCTTAAAAATTTTAAGAATACTTTGAAAATTTTTGTCATGAAATTATCGGGAAGGGAAAAATTGATTCGAAGAAATCCAAGGCAAAAAATTACCCTTCGGCATATCCTGCATGAGGGCTACGTCCAATTTTGTAAAGGATTGAATAACAGTATTTTGAATTATAGCCTGACTCTCAACAGATATTACATTGTTGATAAGTTACCAATCGTGTTAATATTTATGATAGTCGAAAAGTACATTGTATTTACAGAATATATATTTTCGTCCCAATTTAATTATAACTAAAACCAGTAAATCCAAGAAAAACCAACAGAAAGGTGAAAATTTTCATCGACTCTTATGAACGCTAACAGTAATGAGGTTGTTGCCCTCCACGGTGAGGGCCGCCTCGTGGGTTGCTCTTCTGATGAAGAGCCTGGCGCGAAAACCACGATTTTTTCGCAAAACGTAATCCCCAAACAGATAGTTAGCAACCGAAGTTCGGAGTTCATTCACCGCTACTTCCCCCTAACAACTCTCGAATCCTGGAATGATTGGAAATGGCAGCTCCGGAATGCTTTCACAAGCATCGAGGATCTGAAGAAGATCATGAGACTGACCGAAAAGGAGATCATGGCCATCAATAATCTAAAGGGCCGTCTCCCTCTCCGGATCACTCCCTATTTCGCATCATTGATATATGATTCCAAACCGGGTCACCCTCTGAG
Organism: Bacteroidales bacterium; assembly: GCA_049691735.1. GTDB lineage: Bacteria > Bacteroidota > Bacteroidia > Bacteroidales > VadinHA17 > LD21. The sequence continues at coordinate 1,256 of JBAVOD010000415.1, read as the reverse complement.
GCGGAATGTTATACCGGTTGTGGAAGAGTTGCTTGAATCGGCCGGAGAGCAGTCGGATCCCTTGCACGAGAAATCATTTTCGCCCGTGAAAGGGATTGTTCACAGGTATCCCGACAGGGTCTTGTTCACGGTTACCCAGATATGTTCCAACTATTGCAGGTATTGTACGCGTTCGCATTCCGTTGGAAGGCTCGATAAACTCGGCAGACAGGATTATGAAAAAGCTTTCAGTTATATAGCTTCCCACAGCGAGGTAAGGGACGTTCTGATAAGCGGAGGAGATCCGCTCACCCTTCCTGATGAGACGCTTGATTATATACTTTCGAATATTCGCAGGATTGAGCATGTCGAAATTGTGAGGATCGGCACAAGGATACCGGTGGTACTGCCGCAGCGTGTTACTGACGGCCTGATCAATGTTCTAAGGAAGTACCATCCTCTGTTCATCAGCCTCCATTTTTCGCATCCGCTTGAGATTACTGAGGAATGTGCAAAAGCCTGCACAAAGCTTGCCGACGGGGGATTCCCGCTGGGAAGTCAGACAGTGCTGCTTAAGGGCATTAATGATAATCTTCCGACAATGAAGGAGCTGATGCACAAACTGCTGAAAGTCAGGGTAAGGCCTTATTACCTTTACCAGTGCGACCTGATCCCCGGTTCGGGGCATTTCAGGACGACAGTTGCTAAAGGCATCGAAATAATGAAGGGACTCAGGGGCTATACGAGCGGCTATGCCGTACCCACCTTCGTCATTGACGCCCCCGGCGGCGGCGGTAAGATCCCAATCCTGCCAAATTATGTTGTAGAACATAATGATGAGCATATAGTTCTGCGCAACTATAAAGGCGTATTGTGTGAATATCCTGAAAAATAAGCCTGAATAAATGAGGATCGGATTGACTTATGACCTGCGGTCGTGGTACCTCGACCGCGGTTATTCTATGGAGGATACCGCCGAATTCGATAAACAGGATACAGTCGATGCAATTGACGGTGCTCTTCGCAAAATGGGATTTGAGACTGAGCCTGTCGGCAACTGTTTTCAACTTGTTGAAGCCCTGGCCGCAGGAAAGAAATGGGACCTTGTATTCAATATAGCAGAGGGTCTCTATGGCGATGGTCGTGAATCGGTAGTCCCGGCAATACTCGATCAGTACCGGATCCCTTATGTATTCAGCGGACCTGTGATAATGGGTATTTCGCTTAACAAGCATCTGACCAGGCTGATCGTATCGGCAGCGGGAGTGCCTGTAAGC
>JBAVOD010000414.1:0-9039 GCA_049691735.1 Bacteroidales bacterium | reverse complement strand
GACCTATATATACGGTGTAGGAAGAAGCATTGCTCAGAAGGTGCTTGACGATGCTGGTGTTGACCGAAATGCCAAGGTCCAGGATTGGACTGACGAGCAGATCAATACTATCAGGCGGATCCTCAACGATAATTATAAGCTTGAAGGTGAACTCCGTTCGGAAACGCAGCTCAATATAAAGAGACTTATGGATATCGGTTGTTACAGGGGGGTACGCCACAGACTCGGCCTTCCGGTGCGGGGCCAGAGTACCAAGAACAACGCCAGGACCAGGAAGGGAAGAAAGAAAACCGTTGCTAACAAGAAAAAAGCTACTAAATAAATAGAATATGGCAAAGAAAACCGGAGCATTGAAAAAGAGGGTCGTTAAGGTTGAACCTAATGGCCAGGCTCATATTCATTCATCTTTCAATAATTTAATTATATCGCTGACAAACAGTTCGGGACAGGTTATATCATGGGCTTCGGCAGGTAAGATGGGATTCAAAGGATCAAAAAAGAATACCCCATACGCTGCCCAGATAGCTTCCGAGGAATGCAGCAAGGTCGCATATGACCTTGGTCTGAGAAAGGTAAAGGTATTTGTGAAAGGCCCGGGCGCCGGACGCGAATCAGCAATCAGATCGATAAGTAACAACGGAATAGAGGTTGTCGAGATTGTTGACGTAACACCTATGCCGCATAACGGATGCCGTGCACCAGGCAGGAGGAGAGTATAATCAGTTACCCTGAAAATTATTAAGGTTTAATACAAAATAGCACAATGGCAAGATATATTGGCCCAAAATCAAGAATAGCAAGGAAATTCGGAGACCCGATCTATGGTCCCGATAAATATCTCGACAGGAAAAATTTTCCTCCCGGGCAGCACGGAATGAACAAAAAAAGGAAAAAGACATCTGAATACGGCATACAGCTGAGGGAAAAACAGAAAGCCAAGTACACATACGGGATCCTTGAACGTCAGTTTCGCAACACATTTGAAAAAGCTTCACGAAGCAAGGGTGTTACCGGAGAGGTCCTCCTTCAGATGCTCGAGGCACGCCTCGACAATGTTGTCTACCGTCTTGGCGTTGGCCCTACAAGAGCCGCTGCACGCCAGCTCGTTTCGCACAGGCACATCACAGTCAATGGCCGGGTGGTGAATATCCCCTCGTATGGACTGAAACCCGGCGATATAGTGGGTGTCCGCGAAAAATCAAAATCACTCGAGTCAGTTGTCGTTTCGCTTACAACCAGAAAAACTTCAAAGCTCCCGTGGCTCGAATGGGATGATGCACAGATGGCAGGTAAATTCATGAGTATGCCTCAGCGCACCGATATCCCTGAAGACATTAAAGAGCAATTAATTGTCGAATTGTATTCAAAGTAATAAAATAAGTAAAATTGTATGGCCATTTTATCTTTCCAGAAGCCCGATAAAGTAATAATGCTGGAAGCCAATGAAAGGCATGGAAAATTCGAATTCCGTCCTCTCGAACCCGGCTATGGTATTACTGTTGGCAATGCCCTCAGAAGAATTCTGCTCTCATCGCTGGAAGGTTATGCGATAACCACAGTAAAATTCGAAGGCGTCGACCACGAGTTCTCCACAATTACCGGAGTGATCGAGGATGTTACTGAGATTATCCTTAATCTGAAGCAGATACGTTTTAAACGGACTGTTGATGAAGTTGATCATGAAAAGGTAATGGTCAAAATCACAGGTCAGGAAGTGTTCAAGGCAGGAGCGCTCAACAGTGTGCTGAGCAGTTTTGAAGTTCTGAATCCCGACCTGGTGGTCTTCAGGATGGAGCCCGATGTCAAGATCCAGATGGAGCTTACTATAAGCAGGGGAAGAGGATATGTCCCGGCTGAGGAAAACCAGCCGGTCGACAGTGAATTCGGACTGATCGCCATCGACTCCATATTCACCCCGGTAAGGAATGTAAAGTATTCAGTTGAGAATTACAGGGTTGAGCAGAAAACAGACTATGAGAAGCTTCTTCTTGAAATTGAGACCGACGGATCTATTCATCCCAAGGAGGCCCTCAAGGAGGCAGCCAAAATACTCATATATCACTTCATGCTCTTTTCCGATGAGAAGATCACCCTCGATACCGACGATAAGCTTGCAAATGAGGAATTCGACGAAGAAGTCCTCCATATGAGACAACTCCTGAAAACGAAACTTGTCGACCTCGATCTTTCCGTAAGGGCACTTAACTGTCTTAAGGCAGCTGAGGTCGATACCCTTGGCGATCTGGTCAAGTTTAACAAGAACGACCTGCTTAAATTCAGGAATTTCGGAAAGAAATCGCTCACCGAGCTTGATGAATTGCTTGAATCCATGAGCCTCTCGTTCGGCATGGACGTAAGCAAATACAAGCTTGATAAAGACTAATTTAAAACCGGTTAAGGATATACAGAAATGCGACATCAAAGAGTATTCAACCATCTTGGAAGAACGAGCTCACACAGGAAGGCTATGCTTTCCAATATGGCTACGTCACTGATCCTGCACAAGAGGATCTCCACCACAACAGCGAAGGCTAAATCGCTGAAGACCTACGTGGAACCATTAATTACAAAATCAAAGGAAGACTCTACACATTCAAGGAGGGTCGTATTCAGTTATTTAAAGGATAAGGAAGCAGTAGCCGAGCTGTTCAGGGAAATATCGCCGAAAATTAGCGAGAGGCCGGGCGGTTATACGCGCATTCTGCGTACCGGCAACAGGATAGGAGATAACGCCGATATGTGTATTCTCGAGCTGGTCGATTTCAACGAAGCTATGCTCGGTGGTACAGCTGTTAAACAGAAACCTGCCAGAAGGCGGAGATCTTCAAAGAAAGCTGCAGATGAAACCACGCCGGCAAAGAAAACCAAAGCTGCCGAAACAAAAGTGAAGGTGCAGGAAACTAAAACCGGCAAAGAGCCTCAGGAAAAACCTGAACAGGAACCTGAAGCCGGCGAATAACCGGATTTTTGAAGGGAGCAGGGATACGTCATTAAGGCTATCCCTTTTTTTATTTATATTGCACTATAGTTTTAAATAAAAATAAATTTCAATGGGACAAATAGTTAGCGTTCATGCCAGGGAGATTCTTGATTCCCGTGGCAATCCGACTATCGAAGTAGATGTGATGACGGCCAGCGGTTATCAGGGACGTGCAGCTGTACCATCAGGTGCGTCAACGGGTGAAAATGAAGCGCTTGAACTCCGTGATGGGGACATGAGCAGATACCTTGGGAAAGGAGTGCTGAACGCTGTTAACAATGTAAATAATGTCATTGCAGAGGAGCTAATGGGTATGGATGTTACCGATCAGGCTTCAATTGACAAAAAAATGATCGACCTTGACGGCACCAAAACAAAAAGCAACCTGGGTGCAAACGCAATTCTGGGTGTTTCGCTTGCAGTTGCAAAAGCTGCCGCCAATTATCACGGATTACCTTTGTTCAGGTATATCGGCGGATCAAACGCAGTTACACTTCCAGTCCCAATGATGAATATAATCAACGGGGGATCACACTCCGATGCCCCTGTTGCCTTTCAGGAATTCATGATAAGACCGGTAGGCGCACCCAGTTTCAGGGAAGGACTGAGGATGGGAGCCGAAGTGTTCCATTCCCTGAAGAAAGTCCTCAGGGAACGCGGGCTCAGCACAGCAGTAGGAGATGAGGGCGGATTTGCGCCGGCCCTCGGCGGGACCGAAGATGCACTCGAGACCATTATTAGTGCCATCATTGCAGCAGGTTACAATCCGGGCACAGATGTAACTATAGCACTCGACCCTGCCGCTTCTGAATTTTACCAGGACGGTATCTATAATTATTCGAAATTTGAAGGACCCAAAGGATCAAGGAAAACTTCAAAGGAACAGGTCGACTATATTGAGCAGCTTGTAAAGAAATACCCCATCGATTCTGTTGAAGACGGTATGGCAGAAAGCGACTGGGACGGCTGGAAGATGCTGACCGAAAGGATAGGTAAATTCTGCCAGATTGTTGGGGATGATGTTTTCGTAACAAATGTTGAGTACCTTAAGAAAGGCATTGAAATGGGTTGTGCCAATTCGATACTTATAAAGCTGAACCAGATCGGAACCCTTACCGAGACTTTGAATACGATCGAGATGGCTCACAGGGCCGGCTATACCACAGTTACGTCGCACCGTTCGGGTGAAACCGAGGATTCGACTATTGCTGATATTGCTGTTGCAACCAATTCGGGACAGATAAAGACCGGATCGTGCAGCAGGACCGACAGGATCTGCAAATACAACCAGCTTCTCAGGATTGAGGAATCACTGGGGAACCTTGCTGTATACGGATATAAAAAATAAGATTTCAACATTTTTATGCTTTCTTAAAGCTTCAGAAAATCAATGTTCCGGTCGTTATTAACAATTGTTGATAACTTCTGTTTATATCCCGTGTACAACAAAAAGGATATTTCAATTGTTATGAAAGAGTGGTGCATTACATTTGTACTATCAGGTGAGCGATAAAAGACTGCTCAAAAGATGTGGGACCGGAAAAGGTTTCTTAATTGAATCAAAATCCGGCTCGTACAGACCTTCGGGAATGCACATCAAGCGAGCCGAAGCCTGAACAAGCGGACTCAGGTCCGGGATGTTCAGAAAGATCGAAAAAGCCGGAAACGTTCTTTAAACGATTGAGTCACAGGGCTACAGTGAAAATGGACTCCGGTCCACTATCAACTGAAGCCGGTTGAAGATCCTTCGGGAAACAAAACCGGTGCCTGAATGACGCTTCGTCCCGGAACTCCGAGAAATCGGGGGAAAGGACAGCTGTAGGACACTGCTGTAAAAGGCAAGGTCTGAAAGCCAGGGGTTGCAAATCCTGACTCAGGTCAGGAGGTACAGCCGGTCAAAATAACAGTAACCTGACGCCAGAAGCGGCTTAGGTCGCTGAAGGTGAATGGGAACTACTCTAAGGAATAGTTCCCATTATTGTTTTATATACCTTTATACCCGCACTCTATAACAGATTTTCACTCTGTCTATGGCATTCAAAGGACTCATCGATTTCATTGCAACCCTGGAAAAGAACAAAGAGCTTCACAGGATTTCACCATTCGTTAATCCCGAACTTGAAATAACCGAGGTGGCCGACAGGACATTCAAGGCAGGCGGCAAAGCCCTTCTTTTTGAAAATACCGGAACACCATTCCCCCTCCTTATCAACGCATTCGGCTCCGACCGGCGCATGGCAATGGCACTGTCAGCAAAGGACCTGTCTTCGGCAGGCGACGAGATCGAAAGATTATTAGGCCTGCTTTCCGGTGCACGGAACCATCAGCACAAACTGAGACTTCTGGCGAGCCTGATAACGCTTCGGAGGTTCATGCCCGAAAGAACAACCGGAAAAGGGATATGCCAGCAGATTGTGCACGTCGATCCTGACCTTGGTATCCTTCCCGTTCTTAAATGCTGGCCCCATGATGCGGGCCGGTTCATTACCCTTCCGCTGGTCCATACAATCCATCCTCAAACAGGAAGTCCGAATATCGGGATGTACAGGATGCAGATCATCGACAGTAAAACAACTGCAATCCACTGGCAGAGGCATAAAACAGGCGCGAGCCATTTTGAAGCCTGGAAAAAGGCCGGCATGAAAATGCCGGTTTCAGTAGCTCTCGGTGGAGATCCGGTCTATACCTACTGTTCAACGGCTCCTCTGCCTGAGGGGATAAGCGAATACATTCTCGCCGGCTTCCTGAGGAAGAAGAGCGTCACCCTTTCAAAATGCATTACAAATGATCTGTTCGTCCCTTCTGATGCCGACATCATTATTGAAGGATTTGTCGATCCTTCCGAAGATCCGGTCAATGAAGGCCCGTTTGGCGACCACACCGGATTCTATTCACTCAGCGATCTTTACCCTGCATTTCATGTAACCTGCATCTCGCATTCACGTAGTGCCATATATCCGGCTACCATTGTTGGAATTCCGCCAATGGAAGATTCGCTTTTTGCAAAAGCAACTGAGAAGATCTTCCTCTCACCTGTAAGGCTCGCAATCCAGCCTGAAGTTGCCGATATTCATATGCCGCAGGCAGGCGCCGCCCATAACCTTGTAATAGTCAAAATAAACAAGGCCTACCCCGGACAGGGAATGAAAGTGATAACCTCCCTCTCGGGCGCAGGTCAGATGATGTTCACCAAATACATGGTGCTGGTAAGCGGGGATGTCGATATAAGAAATTACAGGGATCTGGCAGCAACAGTATTCAAAAATACGGCATTCGGGTCAGACATCTTATTCTTCAAAGGCCCCCTTGATGTTCTCGATCATTCATCAGGCAGCTTCACCTTCGGGGGAAAGGCAGGTATCGATGCAACTGTAAAGCTCGCGGAAGAACTTACGGGGAGGAGACTTCCTCCTGACCAGGTACCCCTGCCCGCTGCAGCACTGGTGGATGAATGGCTTAACGTTCCATTTATTGCAAGGTACGGAATTATCAGCCCGGGGAATGACTGCCCGATCCTTATTGTTGCCGTCAGCCGTCATGAGAATGAGAATTACGCCTTGAAAATCAGGGAATTGCTGCAACAGGGGGACTACGGGAACATTTTCAGACTTATAATTGCTGTTGATAATTCAGTCGACATCAATGACAATTTCATAATTGTCTGGCAGGTCCTTGCAAATTCCGACCCGGTAAGGGACCATACAATGATATCCGTAAACTCGATCCTTATTGACGGCACAGCAAAACCGGCCGGAAGGGAAGGTTATCCGGGAAGATGGCCGAACATTGTCTGTTCCGATGCAAAGACGATTGAAGCCGTAAGCAGGAACTGGGAAAAGATGGGATTTGAGGAGTTTGTTCCCTCTCCTTCGCTCAGGCATACCCCGATGCTTGGAAAAGGCGGTGCGGAATTGACCTGGTAGGTTTGCCGGTTCAGATTGCCTGTTTTATTTTTTCGAGCAACATTGCAGGAAGGAAAGGCTTGCTTATGTAATCGTCTATACCAGCCGCGAGGCACCTTTCCATGTCGCCGATCATGGCATCGGCTGTCAGTGCAATTATCGGAATATGATTGCCGGTCCCTGCCTCAAGATCGCGGATGCGTTCCGCAGCTATGATCCCGTCCATTACCGGCATCTGGATATCCATAAGGATAATGTCAAAGCTGCTTTCCTTCAGTTTGTCCAGCGCCTCCTCTCCGTTGCCGGCAATATCGATGCTGTTGACAAGCGGCCGAAGGCTCAGAAGTGTAATCTTCTGGTTGATGGGGTTGTCTTCAACAAACAGTACGTTAATGTCTTTGAGATCCTTATGAGCCTTTTTTTCAATCATTTGCTGCCCGTCGGATGCTTCCCTGCCCCTTTTTATCTCATACTCCGGATAGGCAAAGGGAAGGTTGATATTCAGCACTGTATAGTCATTCCCCGATTCCTGGCTGTAATAACCCCTCCCGGATCCGATAAGCCGCGAAGCCAGATGACCCCGCGCCCCGTCCTCACTTATCAGCACAAGATTTGAATCTGTCTGTATCCTGATATTTATATACCGCTCATTTCCCGATTCTCTTTCCTTTTTAAGGCTGATGGTGACCTTTGCCGGTCTGCCGGTCTGCTGGGCCTCAATAGCATTGAACAGGTCGAGTAGAATCTGCTTGAGGGTTATCGGATCCCCCTGGCATTCATATTCGTGAAAATCCTTCTTCGAGAAAATGAAATCGAGGGATGTTTTTTCCCTTGAGCTGTACAGGTCGATGGTGTTCTGTATTGCAGTAAGGATATTGTATCTTATGTGCTTTCTGGTCTCATAGCTAAAACTTCCCGCCGACTGCATTGTTAGTTCATTGACAGTGGTGACCATGTTATTTGTGGAAGCAACAAAAGTCTCAACAAGGTCTTTTTGCTTCTTCTGGAGGTCCGAAGCCATGAGCAGGTCGGTAATGATCACCAGGTTGTTCAGAGGTTCTCTGATCCTGTGGGAAAAATCGGTGATGACCATGTCTTTCTTTTCAACTGATGACGAGGCATCGGCAAAAGACTCCCTTGTCCGACGGAGCAATTCAGATGATTTCCTGGAAATGAGAACAAAGAGTGCGGCACCTGCAATGACAAGCATTCCTGCAGGAAGCCTGAGATTGAATGAAATTAAGATTACCGCGAGAATGAGGCACAGTATGGAAACGATTGAATATGATTCAATGTTTTTTTTCATTCTCTCAAAGTTTTCGCCGGAAAAATTGACCATGCCTTCAACGGAGGACCGGTCGTCAGGTTCTTTTGTCATTCAGACTGATTAACTGTAAAATGTAAATTTAAGCAAAATCATAAAAAAACATACCGCAGGAATGAATATCTGACTTTGAAGGAAAAAAGTTTAAATTTGCCTCTGTGGTATAATTTTTGAACCGGAAATATAAAGCACTTATCCTTATGAAAAATTTTCCCGTGATTTTTTCGGTGATCGTTGCAATAATTTCTGGAGGAATTACCTGTCAGCTATCGGGACAGGAAAATGAAGGGACGGTAAAATACACCCCTGACTTCAGATTTAATGACGGCATATACATGAATTTCGAACAGGTAAAGGCTAATAATCCCGTACCAAAGGCCAAGATACTCACGTCGACCGATTATAATGACAAGGATTTCTTCAAGAACCTGATGTCGGGAGACAAGATCTATTATTATGATGCAATGGGAGTAAGGCAGGAGGTGGAGAAGACCTCCATCTGGGGCTATTCAAGGAATGGGATTATTTACATCCAGGTACAGGGGAATTTCAACAGGATCACTTTCGTTGGAAGCATATGCCATTTTGTTGCTGATGTAACGTCGTACGACAGCAGGTACAATAATTCCCCCTACGGATATTATGATCCTTACGGTTATTCTTCGTATTATTCACCTTACTATACACCCTATTATTCACCTTATTATTATTCTCCGTACAATTCGCCATATGGATATGGTTCACCCTACGGTCGTAATTCAGGCCGGAATGAAATCAAGCAGTACCTCATAGATTTTGATTCGGGCAAGATACTGGAGTACGACATCGAAAGC
>JBAVOD010000413.1:0-7234 GCA_049691735.1 Bacteroidales bacterium | reverse complement strand
GTCGTACAGGTCGTGCAGGTCGTGCAGGTCGTGCAGGTCGAAGAAGAGACCAAAGTGACCGCTGACCGCTGACCGCTGACCGCTGATAGCTGACAGCTGACAGCTGACAGCTAATAACCAACCACCAATCATGAAAAAGATCGCAGCAATAATCCTCGAAAACGACAGGCGAGAGATCCTCCTTTATTTGCGTGACAACAAGCCCGGAATTCCGTTTCCCCGGCACTGGGATCTTATTGGCGGACATGCCGAGGAGGGAGAAACACCTGAGGAAGCATTAAAAAGGGAGTTCCGTGAAGAGCTTAACCTTGAACTTACCGATTACAGGTTTTTCAAAGAATATACCTGCCTGCGGGGAGATGCCTACCCGAATATTAAGTACATTTATTACGGAAAATTTAATGTTCCGGTTGAGGAGATCACGATTATGGAGGGAGAGTATGCGAGGTATTTCAAAAGGGAGGAGATCGGTGATATTAAGTTTGCAAATATCCTCAGGGAGATAGTTCTTGATTATATTAATGAACATAAGTAGCTACTGTATGAAAACCAGGATCCTCATTTCATCCATTTTTTTGTCGACTGTGATCATCGTCCAGGCTCAGGAATTTACTGTAAAATCGCCCGATAATAACATCTCTGTCAGTATCAGTAACAGGGAAGATCTGACCTACTCCGTTACATTCAACGGCAAAAGCATAATCAACTCTTCCGCCCTCGGCTTTGAATTCAAAGACGAGTCACCAATGAAAAGCAATTTCATTGTTACGGATCAGGAGACCGGAAGTGTCAATGAGAAATGGATACCCGTTGTTAAATCGAAGCATGCTGAGGTGGTAAACAACTATAATGAGATCCATCTCTTCCTTACGGAGAAGTTGCCTCCCATGCGGCAGATGGAGCTTATCGTACGGAGCTACAACGATGGAGCAGCCTTCCGGTACAAGCTTTTGAGAGCTTCACGGATAGGGGACAGGCAGATAACAAAAGAGCTTACCAGGTTCAATATACCGGGAGATCCGAAATCGTGGATAGTAGAATACGGAGGATATTCTACATCAAATGAATCGGAGTTTTTTGAGCATCCCCTGAGCTACCTGACAGCGAAATCGATTGCCGGAATGCCGTTGCTCATGCAGTATGGCGACAATTGCTGGGTGGCCATAACCGAGGCTAAAATTGAAAACTATGCTGCTTTTTATATTGGAGCTGACGGCAATACGAATCAGCTCACAACCAAGCTTGTGCCTGTTCCCGGTGAACAGGAAAACGGCGTAAAGGTCAGGTTTGACGACGAAGTTTATACCCCGTGGCGCGTGATAATGATTGGGGATACGCCCGGCAAATTAATTGAATCAGAGATAATTCAGAACCTGAATGACCCCTGTGTATTAAATGATGTGTCGTGGATAAAACCCGGAATGAGTGCATGGGATCACTGGTGGAGCGGGGAGGTAAAGATGGAGATGCCGGTAATCAGGCAGTACATCGATCTTGCCTCGGAAATGGGCTGGCCATATATGCTGGTTGACTGGCAATGGTACGGGAAGTTCAATTCACCTGATGCTGATATCACAAAGTGGGCTCCCCAGATCAATATACCCGACATAATTGATTATGCAAAATCGAAGAATGTCAAAATATTACTATGGCTTTACTCAAGCGATGTAAACAGGAATGCGGCTTATAAGAAAGCTTTCCCGCTATATCATCAATGGGGGGTTGCAGGTATCAAGATAGATTTCATGGATCGTGATGATCAACAGATGGTTAACTGGTATCATGAGATTATAAAGTGCGCAGCTGACAACCGGCTGATGGTGGATTTCCACGGGGCATACAAGCCTGACGGGATTATCAGGACATGGCCCAATATGATAACAAGGGAGGGATTGATGGGTAATGAATACTATAAGTTTTCAAAAAGAATGAATCCCGAACATAATATTAAGCTGGCATTTACACGAATGCTTGCCGGTGAGATGGATTATACTCCGGGTGCTTTTCTTAATGTTACCAGGGAACAATATAAAAACCAGACACCGGCATTAGTGTGGAATACCAGGGCAGCCGAGCTCTCAAAATTTGTTATTTATGAGAGTCCCCTGACAGTTGTTTGTGATCATCCTGATAATATTCTTAACAAGGCCGGTGCTGATTTCCTCAGGGTTGTTCCGACTGTATGGGATGACATCAGATTCGTTGGCGGATACCCGGGCGACTATGTAGCCATCGCAAAACGGAGTGGCAATGACTGGTTTCTCGGGATCATGAACGATACGATTGCCAAAAACATTGAAGTAAATCTGAATTTTCTGAATGGCGGGAGCTACAACGCTGAGATATGGGCCGACACAAAAAAATCGGACATTGAGCCAGGGGATTTGAAGAAATCGGAAAAACCGATCAGGTCCGGGGAGGTACTTAAGGTGAGTCTGGCGAAAAACGGGGGTTATGTAGCAATTTTCAGAAGGAAGTGATATATAAACGATTCAGGGAGCAGTTTTTTTCAGATTTTTCATCTTCACTGCCCGCCTGTTTGTCAAAATCAAAGCATCTCTATCCGGGAGGGAAAAATCTCCTTCTTTAGCGATAAATCACTTATTATAAATTATTTACATCTAAATGGTCATCTTCCGCATGCAGGCAGGTATGATTTTATTGTAAATATCCGGGAGTTTTTGACAGTTTCACGCTGTCGGAGCGCCAGTGAACAAACTCCTTTGACCGGACGTTAACATTATTTGACGAGCAGTACTAAATATCCCCTAATATTCCCACTGTACGGGCACTTGCTGGTTGGCCTCCATATGGTTAAGGTCTACCTTTAACTCATAATCTGATACTTGAAATTATGAGAAAAAATGCTTTTTCAGGCTATATGAAAACGGTATTTTTGACATACTCTTTCATATGTATCTCGCAGTTAGCCGGTGCGCCGGGGATCGATTTTCATCTGAAGGCTCTTAAACTGAATGCAGCTTCTGATCTTCTACTTCTGAGATACCATGAGGCTGAATTCACAAGGTTCATAAATGATCTCGGTCGTAGTGAATCAGGCAATAACTGGTTGTCAGTTAACAGTATAGGTTGTTTTGGCGAATTCCAGTTTGCTGAGTCGACTGTTCATTTCCTGGGCTTCAAGCACATCACTCTTAAACGGTTTAAAACTGATCCCGGAATATTTCCGAGAGATATGCAGCGTAAAGTCCTGGAATCGCTTATAAAGGTGAATCTTAACCTCCTGAAGGATTATGAAGGTTATATCGGTGACACCATAAGAGGTGTGAAGATTACGAAGGCGGGAATGATTGCAGCGTCGCACCTCGGAGGAGCACAGTCGGTAAGGCTCTTCCTTGCCTCGCATGGCAGGATAAACAAGGATGATATTTTCGGGACCAGGATCTCCGATTACCTCCAGAAATTCAGTTACTACGATCTGGAATAGATTTGTTCTTTCTTTGAGCGCCCAAGATAAAGTCATGCAGTCGTGCAGTCGTGCAGTCGTGCAGTCATATCCTAATCATTACTAGTTTCGATTTTGCATTCTTCCGACCTGCAAGACCTGCACGACCTACACGACTATCTAGCTATCCCATGCCACTTGTTAGACAGTCCGGCCAGTCCCTGAATAAGCTTAAGCACCCTCCATGAGGTATCCGGTACAAGGTAGTCGGGTGATATCACTTTCGGCACCTTTTGCGCATGTTCCTTCATCGCTATTTCAATAGAACCGAGAACGATATCCGGATCGAAGCCAGTAAGGATAATTGTTCCCGTGTCCTGGGCCTCAGGTCTTTCCATTGACTGCCGTATCGAAATAGCTGGAAAATTCAAAATAGCAGATTCTTCGCTGATAGTTCCCGAGTCAGATATTGTGCATATAGCGTTCATCTGAAGGTGGACATAATCGAGGAATCCGAAAGGCTTCAGGAACCGGATCAACGGATCCATAGTAACTCCTGTGCTGTTTTCCATCCGTTTCCTTGTTCTGGGATGTGTCGAAACAATCACCGGGACTTTATATGTTGATGCCAGTCTGTTCAGCACATCCAGGATTTGTGCAAGGTTTCCGGGATTGTCAACATTTTCCTCGCGGTGGGTGGAGACGAGGAAGTAGGTGCGGGGTGACGGTGATTGGTGACCGGTGACTGTTGATAGCTGATAGCTGACAGCTGATAGCTGATTGCTGACAGCCGTCAGGGAAAGCTCATCAAGTATTGTGGAGGCTTCTATTTTGGGTTTGTAGTAGTTCAACACTTCGAACATGGGGGATCCGGTCAGATAGATGCGGCGGTGGGGGAGGCCTTCGCTAATGAGGTGCCGGCGGGCATGTTCGGTATAGACGAGATTGAAATCTGAGATATGATCGATGATGCGTCTGTTGATTTCTTCAGGGACGTTGAAATCGAAGCATCTGTTTCCGGCCTCCATGTGGAATATCGGGATATGAAGGCGTTTGGCCATATATGCCGAAAGGCAGGAGTTTGTATCGCCCAGTACCAGGAGTGCATCAGGTTTTACTTCTCTGAGGAGCTCACCAGTTTTTTTGATTATATCACCGACTGAAGCCTCAAGCGACGACACATCGACATCCATGAAATGATCAGGTTTTCTCAGTTCAAGGTCTTTGAAGAATATCTCATTCAGTTCGTAGTCGTAGTTCTGTCCAGTGTGGGCGATGATGTGGTCGACGTGGTCATCGAGCAATGACATTACTCTTGAGAGCCGGATAATTTCAGGGCGGGTGCCGACTACAGTTAAAACTTTTAAGGCTGATTTCGACATATAGGTTGGTATTAGCTGTCAGCTGTCAGCATTCAGCTTTCAGCGGTCAGCTGTCAATGTACTTTTTATTTGTGCAAGCTTTTGATTAACGAGGTCAACATTCTTTTTATTTCACAAACTTTATTAATCAGTTCATTAGAGTCATTCTTGGCTATATATCCTAACTCAGTAGACAGCAGTATCAAATACTCGCATTCGCTGGCAGAACCAATAGCAATCTGTGCAAATTTAGCAAAATCCTTATCACTTCCACGTCCACATCCTTCTGCAATATTGGTAGGTACTGAAACCACTGCCCTTCGAAGTTGAGATGTAATTCCGTAAAGTTCCTCCTTTGGGAATTTTTTCGTTATTTGATAGGTAAGAAAAGCCAGATTATGGCTTTTTTGCCAGACAGTTAAGGTTCGAAAGTCTTTCATGGTTGTTGGCGTTCAGTGGTCAGCATTCAGCGGTCAGCGGTCAGTCAGTAAAAATTTTCTACTGCTCTAAGTTAAATGTTTTTCCCTGACAGCTGCTAGCTGATGGCTGATAGCTGATAGCTGATAGCTGACAGCTTTACACTGTTTCAAAATACGTATCCGGATCTTCCGGGTTGAAAAACTCATTTATCCAAAAAATCGTATACAGATCATCACTACCAATATTGGTAATGTTGTGGGAGTACCAGATCGGCATATCGACATATCCCGGTTCGTTCCCATCGAGGTCGAAATTGAAAACCTCTTCAGTTCCGATCCTTCTCAGCTGGATCCTGGCTTTTCCTTTGATCACAGCAAACCGTTCTGCCTTCCTTGTATGGAAGTGGTTACCCCTGGTTACTCCCGGCTTTGTAGTTGAGAATGAAACCTGTCCGCCGCTTTTGAGTTTAATTGTTTCGACAAAAGAGCCTCGCTCGTCGGTGCTTTGTTTAAGTTTAAAAGGAAAGAACCTCCCGTGATCGATGTAGCAGACAAAAGTGTTGAAGAGGTTGCGTTCGAATGGCATGGTCAGATCAGGAATTATTCCTTTTTCGAAGTATTCAGATTTGAAATCACTCAGTAATCCAAGTATTTCAGTGACTTTTATTTCGGTAGTATGCGGCACCCTGAATTCAGGATCAGCTTTTTTGTTTCTGATCAGGTCGTAGATTATTTCGACGAGTTCCCCAATATATATTAGTTTCAGCTGTGCATCGATTTCAATTTTTGGTTCCCCGTTGTGCGTTAGCTGATGTGAGAATGTGGCAATAACGCTGTTATAGTAAGGGTTTCCGAATGGTCCGAAGACATTGGGGATAACAAGTCCGGTAAAAGGAGTATTATTCTTTTCGGCCCACTCTGCAATGAGCTTTCTTCCTTCGCGTTTAGACTTCCCGAACATATTATCCCTTTCCTCCTGGGTTGATGAGGAGAACAGCAAATGAGGTCTTGATCCTGTTGTATCGAGTGCTGAAAGAAGTTTTTTGACCAGAAGGATGTTCGTATCATAGATAGTCTGAGGATCATTATGGCGGTTCAGTGCAGCGAGATGGATAATGACATC
The DNA here is from genome assembly GCA_049691735.1 of Bacteroidales bacterium. Lineage (GTDB taxonomy): Bacteria > Bacteroidota > Bacteroidia > Bacteroidales > VadinHA17 > LD21. The sequence goes on along the minus strand of JBAVOD010000413.1, from coordinate 925 downwards.
GCATTGGCTGACAAATCCTTCAAGTTTGACATTGTCATCGAAGAAGTTATCCTCAAACGGGATCCTGACGACTTCGCCTTTTTTTAATCCGAAGAAGTTATAGAGGTGTGTTCCTATGAAGCCTGACTGGCCGGTGATGCCGAGATGGAGCATGGGTTAATGATTTTTGATGCCGGAAATACTATCGTTTTCTGATCTGAAATGTATTCTTACAATTTCTGAGTGGGTTCCGATTCGTATTGGAATATAAGAGAGTCCCAAACCTGAGGATACATAAAATTGAGTTTTATTGATCACCCCATATCCATAGGATAATTCCCAGATTCGTTTTGCTAATAAATTACCCGGAAATATTTGCCCGTCATGCGTATGACCTGAAATTTGAAAATCTATATTGTATTTGGTTATTTCGTGAAGGTGAGTTGGTTGATGGACCATAAATATTGTTGGGAGGCTCAGGTCTGTTTCTGACATTAATGATTCAAGAGGTTTTCGCTTGTGGTTGGTAGCATCGTCCCTTCCTATGAGCATTAATCTGTTATCTACAATAAAAGACTCGTCCCGAAGAAGCTTAATCCCCGACCGTTTCAGGTAGTCGACAGATCGATCGACTTTTGCATAATAATCGTGATTTCCAAGAACTGAGTAAACACCATATTTTGATTTCAGCTTTTTAAACTCATCAATAAAACCTTGTGAATCGTATGGTTTAAGGGACCTGTCAAAGATATCCCCAACTAACAAAACAATATCCGGCTCCTGCTTATTTATCATTTCAACCCATTCGGCAAGTCTTGTTTTCTGGATGATCATTCCCAGATGAAGGTCACTTGCAGCTATGATCTTTAAATCATCTAGCTGTCCTTTATTACTTTTGATGGCAATGCTGAGATCTGTTAACTGAGGTTTAGAATAGAGCCGGTAC
>JBAVOD010000412.1:0-11409 GCA_049691735.1 Bacteroidales bacterium | reverse complement strand
GTCATATTGTACTTAAAATCAACTCTCCAAAATAAGCAAAAGTGAAAAAATAATCATTGGAAAACTTAACAATATCAGTTAAGTTCATTATTCTCACAAAACCCAACGCTCATGAAAACAAATTTATCCGGTATTCCCGGATTATCAGGTTAAATTTAAAGTGATAATATTTATAAAGATATTGATAAGCATGATTCCGATTTTATATCTTTTCGGAAAATTATTTGGCTAATAAAAATACGAACCCATGCGAATAAAAATTATTGTTCTGGTTTGTTTTGGTCTGGCTGTTCAGTCGCTCTACTCCCAAAATAAAAAAGAAGGCATTATACAGGATGAGATGAGCTGGTGGTATAATAAACCGGCAACAAAATACTGGGAAGGGCTCCCTGTAGGGACAGGACGATTTGCAGCAATGATCCCGGGTAAGATTTCAGATGAGGTTATTCCATTTAATGATGAAACATTGTGGACCGGAGGACCTTATAATCCAAATAATCCGGATGGACCTGAAATCGTAAAAAATATTCGGAAATATGTTTTGGGAAAAGAATGGGTAGCTGCCGATAAAGAAGCAGAAAAGCTTGCCAGCAGGCCAATGAGTGTGCAATATTACCAGCCAATGGGACGGCTGAATATTCAGTTCCCCGGACATGATCAGGATAAAGTTGAAAAATATGCCAGAAAATTGAGTATGGACAGTGCTGTGGTCACTGTTTTATATCAACTGGGAGGTGTGAAATATAAAAGGGAAATATTTGCCAGTTATCCCGATCAGGTGGTTGTTGTGAGGTTAACAGCCAGCAAAAAAGGTTCAATTAATGTTAACGCATTTTTATCAAGTCTTCAACCGTCGGCAACTATTCATCTGGAAAACAATGTTATCGTGATGGAAGGTACAACCATCGAAAATACTAAAAACCCTTATAACCTGAGAATATTGCCTGCTCAGATGAAATGGCGGTCGGGATTAAAAATAATTCATGAAGGTGGCAGATTAACAGAAGGTTCAGGTAACGATACCAATAAAATTATGGTTAAAAATGCCGATGCAGTCACCCTGATATTAGCAGGAGCTACCAATTGGAAGAACTGGAACGACGTTTCAGGAAATGAAAAAGAAAAATGTAATGAATATATTTCCAAAGCCTCGCAATACACTTATGCCCAACTGAAAGACCGACATATTAAAGACTATTTTCCATTATTTCATTCCTGTAAAATTGATTTAGGTAAAAATGGGAATGCGGGGCTTTCAACATCGGAAAGAATGGATAAGTTAAGAGCCGGTGAAGATGATCCGTTATATATTTCACAGTATTTTCAATATGGCAGATATCTGTTACTCACAGCAGCCAGGGAGAATACGTTGGCTTTCAATAACCACAACATATGGTTGGATGATATGGAAGGGCGCTGGAGAGGCCGATGGACATTAAACATAAATATTGAAGAATGCTACTGGCCTGTTGAAAGTACGAATCTTCCGAATGTAAATGAATCATTGCTGTTATTTGTCGAGAACTTAGCCAAGGCCGGAGCCCGGACAGCCAATGAACTGTATGGTTGCAGAGGTTGGGTAGCCCACCATGGGACAGACATATGGTTCAATACGGCGCCAACCGATGGCAATCCCCAATATGCGACCTGGCCAATGGGAGGAGCGTGGCTTATGCAACAATTATTTGATCATTATGAATATAGTCGTGATACATCATATCTTGAAAGAATTTATCCGTTACTGAAAGGGGCCAGTGAGTTTTTTCTTGATTTCCTGATAACTGATCCTGAAACAGGTTGGCTTGTCACGTGTCCGTCAACCACCCCTGAAAATAGTTTTCTTACAGATAAAGGAGAAGCCTGTTCTGTCTCGATGGGAACTTCAATGGATAATCAACTCATCCGTAATCTGTTTCGTAATTGTATCACAGCATGCAAAGTACTTAACAGCGACATTGAAATGCGGCAAAAACTTGAAGCTGATCTGGTAAAGCTGCCTCCGCATCAGATCGGACGCTTCGGGCAGTTGCAGGAATGGCTGTACGACTTTAAAGAATTAGAACCCACTCATCGTCATATATCACATCTTTTCGCAGTATATCCTGATGATGATATTACATTACGAAAAACGCCTGAACTGGCAAAAGCGGTTGATGTAGTACTTGAAAGAAGAGGCAATATAAACCTCGGATGGTCCGGTGCATGGAAAATAAACCTTCATGCAAGGCTCGAAGAACCACAATCAGCATATAAGGTTCTGAGAAATATGTTAACAGACGTAAGTCTTCATCCAAGGCAGGAAGATAGCCGGATCACTCCTTCCTTTGAGGGAAATCAGGCAATCCAGGGGGTAACTGCAGGTATCACTGAGATGTTAATGCAAAGTCATTCCTCCGAGATATCACTTCTGCCTGCTTTGCCTGTCGAATGGAAGGATGGCGGCATTCAGGGGCTAGTTGCAAGAGGGGGGTACGACGTAACAATCTTATGGCGTGATGGAAAATTGACAAAAGCATTTATCCGTTCCAGATTCAACAATAATTGCAGGATCCGGACTAAAACCAGCGCAAAGATACTATGTGAGGGGAAGGAAATAAAAACGTACAGTCCGGAGTTAAATGTATTTGAATTCAATACAGAAGCGGGAAAATCGTATGAGGTTATTGGCATGATGGATTAACCCGTAATTTTAAAGGTATCCAATATAAAGAAAGCACCACCGCTAACACGGTGATGCTTTAAGATACTTGTTAAAGAAATATTTGCTAAGTAACCTGAGCAATCCAGTCCAGCGGCTTGTGCTGTCCAAGTTTCAGATGCATTTCTACCGGCTCATTCGCGGGTAAATGAAGTTCACAATCTGCATTACCTTTTCTGAAGGCTCCTAAAATACCTGAGGGCGCAGAGATATCTTCTATTCCATACCGTGCAATCAACGTGATATCCTGCTTTTTCGCCGAAGTAATTGTTATATCAACAGTTTTCGCCTGCATATCCCATGTCAGTTTGTTTATCCTGGCGCCGGTACGGGCCAGCATCCCTCTGATTGATCCTTTTACAAGTGATGGGGGAAGGGCGGGGAGCACCTCGATCACACCGGGGCGCGAGTATGCAAGCATTTCCATCATTATGGCAGGAATTCCGCCCTGCGCATCCGGAACAGGTATACCATAAGTCTCGCGCGAACACCGCAGTGCGGTGCTGACCTGGCCTTGTTCCATCAATTGCCTCAGCTGGGTGTCCACGATAATGTTGTCCTTGAGCCTGGCCCCAACCAGAGCCCTATGGCAGCGGGCATAAGCAGCCAAAGTTTCGCCTGCCACTGCGGTAGACATTGCATCGAATGTGCGCCTCCGGTTGGCAATCTCTGCAGAGAGAGCCAGTTGCGGTGTACGATCGGGATCAATTTCATCGCCCGGCCAGGCGCCGTAGAGATGAGAGATATGACGGTGGCTATAATGTTCCTGAATTGAGGGCCAGGCCCATTCCTTCAGGGTGCCGTCCATTTCGAGCAGGTAAGGCGGCAGCTTGGCCAGCATTGACTTCCATTTTGTCACACTGTCGGCTTCAGTATTCAGAGTCTCACAAGCCGTAATTAAATTGGAAAGTACTTCCCGGCATACTGCAATATCCATTGTGGCATTGATCATCGTGGGTCCCGGAGTAGCCGATCTGGCGGGCATGTTCTCCGGCGAGATTGATGGGACAAAGATGTAATTCCCGTCTTTATCGGTGACAGTCAGGAAATTCTCGTAGAACTGCGCCAGTTCCTTATAGGCCGGCACTATTCGGTTGCTTAGAAATTCCAGATCGCCGGTGACCAGATAGTGGTCCCAGAACTGGTGCATACACCAACCTCCGGCAGAGATCCAGTATGGCCATATTCCGATTTCGGAGCTGCCGGTATAATAGAAATTGACGCCAAATCCTTTATCGGGGAAGAGGGGATACGAAGTGCCCTGAAAACCAAAGATGTTCTTTGCATTGCTCCTGCAATCCGGTGCGATTTCCTCCATCCACCTGAAGTAGGCCTCCATGCCTTCCTGCAGATCACCCTGCACGGCACCCGCCGTTTGCAGGTTAATGGTGGAGTTGATCCCGGCTGCGATGCCCGGATACTTACCGCTGTTGAGTATAAACCAGTGGCGGCCCATTTCGAATATCTTCTCCATTAATGCCGGTGAATAGTCTGGCCTCGATCTCTGATCGGTAAGAAGTTCCTCAGTGGACATCCCGTACTGGGAGGCGCCACCGAAATCTATAGTTACACGGTTTAAGGTTTTTGATTGGACCTCAGCGTGCCGTCCGATCAATGCCGGATAGTCGGGTGTGAGTCCTTCTACCGCCTGACGAAGAGCTTCCACTTTGTCTTCGCTGAAGTCAGGAAAATATTCAATGCGTGTAAGCAGCATTACTGAAGATGCATTCGCGATAACCAGATTGCCTCCATCCATCCTTGCAGTGCCACCATTTCGAACCACGCGGGTCATCCCGGCATAGCCGCTGTTGTCCACGGAAGGATCTAACAGGCATTTGTATATCAGTCGCTGCTCGTTGGAGTCCTGCCTGACATCACCGGCTTCGATACCCTTTGGGGCGAGTTTTTCCTGGACCGATGCCAGCTGAACGAATGCTTTCATGTCAGGATCTGTGGTTCCAATTCCCCGACGGGCGCCCCAGTCCATTCCGGAGACCATGCTCCACCCCGCAGATTTCTGCAATGAGATCCTGACATTCATCGTCTTGCCTTCCGGGGCAGTGAGCCATTGTACGACGACATTGTCGGGCCGGGAGGTAAAGGTTTGACGAACCCAGTCGCCGTTTTCGTCAGTCCAGATGATTTTTATCTCGCTGTTCTCGAAGTTGACGGTACGCAGATAGTTCCTGACCGACGTGGTTGCTGGAAGATCGATCTTCATCAGGAACGCCGGAATGGTGAGGTGCGGCTCGGTATCCTGCTTGATCAGACTTTCATTCATATGCTGAAGAGCGAGAGCGACCGCTTCGCTGTTTTTCCCATCCAGCGCCATTTGCCGCACCTGCGGAAAAATGTCCGCAACGTTGGGGGCCTCCATGGGTCTTTTCCATGGCATAAGCAGGCTTTCGTGGTGGAAAAGGATTTGCTCTGAGTAGGGATCACCCATCAACTCAATATTCATAGCACCATTGCCGGTAGTGAGAGCCTCCCTGACCTGGTTGCCGGGGGCAACACTGCAAAAGCCCCTCTGCGGTACAATCTTCCTGCTGACCCGTTCCTCCAGAGGTATCGGTGATATCGGATACGATCTGCCGGCTTCCGGCAGTTTGGGCAAGAAAGGATCTTTTTGTACGCGATCAAGATATTCAGCCGGACGATTGTCTGCGACCGGCGTTCCTGTTTTTGGGGATTCCTGTTCCTCCGCAGCGAGCAATGGCGATATCTCCAGAGTACCCAACAAGCCGGCAGCGGCCGCACTTGTTTTAACAAATTTTCTGCGTTTCATATTTTTAATTTTTGATATTTGCTTGTTGATTACACCCAATTAATCCAATCCAGCGGGTTGCGCTCGCCTATTTTCAAATGAATTTCCACCGGTTTTCCTTCCGGTAAGTGCAAATTGCAGGTAGCCTCGCCCGATTGGGTGGCCTGCGCCGCTAAAACTCCGGAAGAGGCGGAAATTTCTTCGATACCATACCGGGCAATTAAAGTCACATCCTGCTTTTTCACAGAGGTGACGGTCAGGTCAACGGTACGGGCATCCATGTCCCAAGCCAGTTTGTCGAGCCTGGCAAACGTGCGGAGCAGCATTCCATTGATGGATCCCCTGATCAGCGAATCAGGAAGGGCCGGAAGAACCTCAATCACGCCGGGGCGGGAGTAGGCCAGCATTTCCATCATAACAGCGGGAATCCCGCCTTGTGCATCGGCTATTCGCATATTGGCGTATGGGTCGTGAGAACAAATAAATCCGGTGCCCACGAAGCCTTGTTCAAGCAGCTGCCGTAACTGGGTGTCGACAATAAAGTTGTCTTTTAACCTTGCTCCGACCAAACCTCTCTGGCAATGACTATGTGCAGCCAGCCGCTCCGGTACACGCTTACGGTCTGCTAAAACAGCAGCCCTGGCCAGTTTTGGTGTGCGGTCCGGATCAATTTCGTCGCCGGGCCAGGCACCGTAGCATTGAGAGATATGCCGGTGATTATAACGATCTTCCAGATCGGGCCATGCCCATTCCTTCAGGGTACCGTCCGGATTGAGCAGATGGGGAGGCAGCTTTGACAGCATCACCTTCCATTTCGGCACGTTGTCGGCTTCGATGCCAAGCAGCTCGCAAGACTCCACCAGGTTGGCCAGGACTTCCCTGCACACCGAAATGTCCATAGAGGCGTTGATCACAGCCATGCACCCGGGGTTAAGGTTGCCGGGATTGTTCTCCGGAGAGAAGGAGGGAACAAAGATGTAATTTCCATTTTTGTCGGTAACCGTCAGAAAGTCTTCGTAAAACAATGCCAGGTCCTTATAAATCGGCACCATTCGTTTACGCAGGAAATCAAGGTCGCCTGTTACAAGATAGTGGTCCCAGAACGGACGTACAACCCAGCCACCGGCGCTTATCCAGTACGGATGCGGCCAGGTTTCCCCGGTATTATCAGCGTAGTCGAACATGTTAAAAACCCCGGAATCTTTGGACGGTGCGATAGGATAATGAGTACCACGCATGCCGTAAATATTCTTTGCATTGGTGCGGCAGTCAGGAATCAGGCTTTCAACCCAGTCGAAGTAGGCCATCTCACTTTCGGGGTAATTGCCAAGACTTATCGGCGCAATCTGGAGGTTGATATTTACATTGGTCAGGGCCGATACGCTTAAATACTTGCCGGTGGAGAGGATGAACCAGTAGCGGCACATCTCGAAAAACGTCTTGAGAAAAGCGCCCGAATAGCCTGAGCTGGACCGCTGATCAGACAGGAGCTCCTCGGATGACAGTCCATATTTGGAGGCATCGCCGAAATCGACTATGACACGGTTGAGCATCTCAGACTGAACTTCACGGGCCCTCTTCAGTAATGCCGGGTAGTCAGGAGTGAGTTTTTCGAGCGACTGCCCGACAGCTTCCACTTTTTCGTCGCTGTAGTCGGGTAAATATTCAATGCGCGTGAGCAGCATCACGGACGTCGCATTTTCGACCACAAGCGTGTTGCCATCCATTCGGGCTGAGCCGCCATCGCGGACTACACGGGTCACGTTGGCAAAGCCCCTGTTGTCAACAGAAGGGTCCAGACGGCCCTTGATAATCAGCCGCTGTTCGTTAAAGTCCGTCATGGTGTTGCCCGATCCGCCGCTTCCCCCCTGCGTTCCTCCACGGCTACGTATTCCTGCAAAATCCTGCCCTCCTCTGGTGCCACGCCCTCCTCCTTCCGACATGCTGATATTGACATTTACCGACTGTCCACCCGGGGCGGTGAGCCACTGGACCACCACATTATCGGGCCGCGAGGTGAAGGTCCGGCGAACCCAGTCACCGCGCTCATCAGTCCAGTGAACCTTCAGCTCAGTACTTTCGAAATCAACTGTCCGTAGATAGTTCTTTACCGATGGGGTTCCCGGAGACTCCAGTAGCATGGAGAATCTCCCGCCGCCGAACCCACCCATTCCCCGGGTAACGGGATTTTTTTGCCATTCGTTGTAAGCCAACATTACGGCTTCGTGGTATTTCCCGTCTAATATCATTTGCCGCACCCTTGGGAAAACATTTGCGATCTTTGACGTCTCTGAGGACTTCTTGCGGGGTGTGAACAGGCTTTCGTGGCTGAAAGGTATCCGTTCGTTGAAGGGATCGCCCGTCACTTCGATGGTTACGGCTCCATTGCCCGAGATGAGAGCATCACCACGAGGTGCCAGACTGCAGAAGCCCCTCCGGGGAACAATGTTTTTCCTGATCCTGTCCGCCAGCTTCATTGGGAAGATCTGTACACCGGCTGAAGTCTGATAGGATTCCAGGGGTACTATTGGTTTGGGCAAATTCTTTTCCGACTTTATCTTTTTAAGATAATCAGCGGAACGGATCTCCTCCTTTGCCGTTCCCGTTGACTTTTGTGATTTACAGGAGGTCAATGGCAGCAAAGAGCCCGGAATGCTCACCAGGCTGGCTGCAACTGCACCTTTCTTAAGAAAATTTCTTCGTTTCATTATTAATTATTTTAAGAAATAATAAAATCAGATACCTATATTGATCATTAATGATCAATCACATAAAGACATTACAGATGTAAATCTTACCATGCGGGCAGCCATTTTGAAAACTTCCCGCAATTTGAGCCTGCACATTTCATCTGAGCTTAGTTTTTAAAGTTACAAATATTATTAAAGTATGGCCGGGTATTCAATACAGGTCTGATAAACCGTGTTTAAAAAAAAGGCGCGTTATCAGGTTTTTAATCGACAACGCGCCCATGGAAAGTCTGGTTTGATTTGCTAACCAGAAAACCTGCAATTAACCAACCTTTGTTACCAACCGGTAGTTTGTACTAATGTACCATTGGTCTTTAGGATTTCACTTGTTTCAATCGGAAGCAAATTCATTTTTTCCGAAAATGTTCTGGTAACATATTTGACAGGAGTATATGTCTTCACCCCTGTATTTATATCCTTAATGATTTGTATACCGTAAATCGGCCTGTTTTCGACATCCAGTGCAATTTTCCATCTGCGAAGATCCCAGAATCGCTGTTCTTCGAAAGCCATTTCGACTCTCCGTTCATTGTAAAGTCTTGCTCTAAGATCTTCCCCTGTGACGGTTTCGGGTATAGGAGGCATACCAACTCTTTCTCTGACTTTCGAGATATATTCCCTGCATACTGGTTCATCTCCAAGTTCAAACATAGCTTCGGCATAATTCAGGTAAATTTCGGCTAACCGGAAAATGGGCCATGGTTGTGTATAGTGGCCCTGCCAGCTAAGGGGTTCATCTTCAGGCATAAATTTCCTTAGGATATAGTCGCCACGCGGATTGTCACTACTTTGTTTGAAGGAATCATAACCCCAGCTGTTACCATCGGATGATATCCACATCTCGTGGAGATCTCCATGATATGTAGAACCGTCATAAATAATGGTAGAGGCGAAACGGGGATCACGATTTAAGTAAGGTTGCTGAGGATCGTATCCTGAAGCAGGATTATCTGTTTTAACTCCGCCTACCCATTTAAAAGGAGGCTCTCCATTGGTCATATCATAATCATCCACCAGGTTCTGGGAAGGTCCGTTACTGGCCCACCATCCGCCATATGCTCCATATCGGCGACCCAGATTATTCATCGGCTCCTGTTGATAGTTTGTGGCTGAAAAAGTCCTGGCCCAAATTAATTCGCTGTTGGCCGATCCGCTGGGCTGGTTAAAAAGCTTACTATAATCAGGATACAGTGAATATCCGCTGTTTAACAGGGCTTCTGCCGCATCTGCTGCCTTTTGCCATTTCTGCTGGTCGTTCGACTGATTCCAAAGAGGTGACGCTACATATAAATACAAACGGGAAAGTAAAGCTTTACAGACATCCTGAGTAATCCTGCCAAAGTTTCCGTCGCTTGCGGTATAACTTACCGGTAAATCTGGAATTGCTGCGGTCAGGTCATCATCAATAAACTTAACACATTCGTCGAAGGTATTTCTCGTAAAAGTAACCTCAGTAGCAGAAGCTAATTCATAGGACTGGGTAATAATAGGTACCCCGCCAAACCTTTTAATAAATTCGAAATAAATAAATGCCCTTAAAAATTTTGCTTCGGCTATCAGCCTTTCTTTATTATCGATGGTAATTTCAAGATTCTGCATTTTTTCAAGAAAGATATTGATCTTCCTGACGTATTGCCATCCGGTGCCCCAGTAATAGATATTACCACCACCGTTCCATGCAGTATTCGCAACGCTGGTAATGTTATCAGCATTTATAGAACCTACGGGGAACTGACCAATATCAAATGTGATAGTACAAATTGCTTCATCGGTTGCTTTCGATTGCATGTGGATTTTAAATCCATGCTGTATGCAATTGTACAACTCATTTTCGTAAGCATTTATCAGTTTTTCGTCTGTCCATACTGCACTTTCGGCAACCCGATCCTTAGGGTCAATATTAAGAATATTATCACTGCAGGATAAAAGTGCCCACATTAATGCAGTTACAATAAGTATCTTTTTCATATTTTTCAATTTTAGAATTTCACATTAATACCTAAATTGATTATGCGTTGCTGCGGGTAATACAGGTATCCACCGCTAGTTTCAGGGTCCGCCCATTTTATTTCTTTAGCCCAGGTAAGCAGGTTATATCCGCTTACATACAACCGGACATCTTCCAATCCGATTTTTGATGGGATTGCTTTAGGTAATGAATATCCAAATTCGAGGCTTTTAAGCCTTACGAATGTAGCATCAAAAAGGAAGAAAGTAGTGCTTCCGGGTTGATATGCGTCTGCCCTTGGCATGGTTCCGTTTGGATTGTCAACAGTCCAGTGGTCTTTTGCACGGGCAACAACGGAATTAGTAAAATTAGCATTACCCAGACTTGCAAAGCCGTAAGTCAGATCACCGTCATAGGTGTAAGCATTGGTCTGGCCCTGGAAGAATATAGTCAGGTCAAAATTCTTATATTGGAGCCCTATGTTCAGACCAAATACAATCTCAGGACTATTTGTTTTATCAAACCTGAACTGGTCTTTTGAATCAATTATGTCATCGTTATTAAGATCGAGTACCTTAACGTCGCCAACCTGGGTTCCGCTTTGATGCGCGTAATCTTCCAGTTCTGCCTGCGTGTGAAAAATCCCGTCGGTTTTATAATATAATCCTGCCCCAACCGGAAGACCGGTTTGACTTTGATACGGTTCGGCCGGTGGGGTTTCATCCATAAATATGATTTTATTTCTGGCGAACGACATATTTCCTTCAACAGAATAATTCAATTGGCCTATGTTATATTTGTGACGCAATATCAGTTCGAAACCATGATTATCTACCTTTCCGATATTTTCGTCAGGCAAACCTGAGAAACCTAAAATGGCGGGTATTGAAAGATTTCTTGCTACGAGTATATTAGATCTTTTTTCAGTAAAATAGGTAAATTCCATTCCCAGCAAGCCTCCCCACACTGAAGTTTCCAAACCTATGTCGGTCTTTTTACTTACTTCCCAGGTGATGTTTGGATTCGGCATTGTATTGGCATAAATACCGGGATAATCGCTGCCTCCAAATACATAATTGTTCCCAAATGAGTACGACTGTAAATATTGATATTGTCCTACACGGTCGTTACCTATCTCGCCATAAGAAAATCTTAACTTCAACTGGTCAACAGAAGGAAGAGCGTTTTGAAAGAATTTTTCCTCAGACAAACGCCATCCCAATGAAACCCCGGGAAAGAAGCCATAACG
>JBAVOD010000411.1:0-5035 GCA_049691735.1 Bacteroidales bacterium | reverse complement strand
GATATGCTTTCAAGACTTAAGCCATGGAAGACAATGCGAAGTTAATTGAATCGTTGTTTGAAAGAGCTACTGATTATAGTAAAACAAGTTTTGAGTTAATAAAACTTAAAGCCCTGGATAAAACATCGGAAGCTGTATCCTCACTAATACCTCATTCTGTTGTCTTTGTCATATTTGCTGTTTTCATACTTTTTCTTAATCTGGGATTAGCATTCTGGCTTGGTGAAATACTTGGCAAAACCTTTTATGGATAAAGAACTAAAATTACCTTTTTACGCAAAAGCATCTTTTTTCTTGACCGGCTTAGTGGTCGTGTTTACGATATTGTATATTGCCAGGAGCATTTTTATTCCTGTCGTCTTCGCAATCATTATAGCAATATTGCTCCATCCGGTTGTAATTTTTTTAGCAGGGAAAAGAATAAACAGGGTAGTTGCAATAATATTTACATTATTTCTTAGCTTTTTGGTCATTGCTGCATTTGGAGCGCTGTTATTTTCGCAGGTAAGCCGGTTTAGCGAAACATGGCCGACTCTTGTTGATAAATTTACCGGGATACTCAACAAAGCCATCATCTGGACATCAGGGTATTTCGATATAAACGCAGGTAAGATTCATGAATGGATCACAAAAACCAGGGTGCAACTTATTGATACAAGCGGTACTGCAATCGGGCATACCCTTGTCACTCTCGGAAGTGGATTGGTAGTTTTGTTTTTGATTCCTGTTTACATATTTATGCTTTTATTTTACCATCCTATCTTAATAGAATTCATTCGCAGGCTCTTTGGTACAAGTAACCGGAGTCAGGTAAGTAAAATAGTTACCCAGATCAAATCTGTTATTCAACGATATCTTGTTGGACTTTTTATCGAAGCTGTCATGATGGCAACAATGAATACCGCTGCTCTTCTGATACTTGGAATTGAATATGCTTTCCTGCTCGGCATCATTGGTGCATTGCTCAATGTCATTCCATATGTCGGAGGACTCGTAGCGGTAGCATTGCCCATGATGGTAGCACTGGCCACCAAATCGTCTGCCTGGTACGCCTTATACGTCCTGGCAGCTTATTACTTCATACAACTGATAGACAATAACTACATCGTTCCCAAAATAGTGGCATCAAAAGTAAAAATCAATGCACTTTTCGCTGTAGTAGTGGTAATAGCCGGGAATGCTTTATGGGGCATACCCGGTATGTTTCTATCCATACCTATCCTCGCTATTGTAAAACTTATTTGCGACAATATAGAACCCTTAAAACCCTGGGGATTCTTATTGGGTGACACGATGCCACCATTATTAAATATCAAGCCGATTATTAAGAAACTGAAAATTAATCTACATGATAGAATCAAATAGACACATTATCAATGACTATTATTACGAACTAAAAATTATCAACTATGAAAGGGAATAAAAAATTACTTGCTGTCATGAATTCGCTTCTGGCAGACGAACTTACCGCTATAAACCAGTACATGCTGCATTCCGAGATGTGCGAAAACTGGGGTTACAGGAAACTTTATACCGCAATCAGGAAACAGGCAATGGATGAAATGCACCATGCTGAATGGCTTATCGAGCGAATAATTTTTCTTGACGGTTCGCCAACTGTATCCAATCTTAATCCTATAAAAATAGGCAAAACTGTATCAGAAATAATCAGTAACGATTATGCCGATGAGATTGATGCTGTACATGCTTATAATGAAGCAATCAAGCACGCACGTGAAGTTGATGATCAGGGCACAGTCGATCTTTTGACCAGGATACTTAATATGGAAGAAGGGCATGTCGATTGGGCTGAAATACAACTTGCACAGATCGGGCAAATGGGAATGGAGAATTATCTGACTAATCAGTCTGAAATTGTCGCCAGCTGATACATTCCTTATAATGCATAACTGTTAAAGAGGAATAAGACTCCGCTATTCATAAATTTATCGGACTATTGCCTTGAATATCAGCGGTTGCCTGGTTTGAAAATTCTGATGTCAATCTGAGAGGGCTGCAAGTCAACAGGCTGCTCCAAATTCCGGCGGGCAGGGATAAGACATTCCATCTCCTGAATCCGTTGTACCGGCATAAGATAATTCAAAAGCCGGGATGGTCAAGGACCAATAAATCATATGTGTGAATGATGTAACTTATTCACAAAATAATGTAAGGGTTATGGATGTTTATTCCATACCTTCGCCAACCTCGCAATACCAATCTTAATGAGATCCATGAAGAAAAAGTTTTCGAACCCATTATATTAAAATTACAAAATTCTTTATGATAGAAGTTAAAAAAGAAGGCATTATTCTATATAAAACCCAGTTAGAATTTGAAAACGAAGGAGTTCTAAATCCCGCAGTAATACGCGAAGGCGACTGCGTTCATATGTTTTACAGGGCTGTCCGAAAGGGTAATCATTCATCTATTGGCTATTGCAGGCTGGATGGTCCGCTGACAGTTGCTGAACGGTGGGGAAGGCCTTTTATGGTTCCTGAATTCGAATATGAAAGTCATGGCGTTGAAGATGCCCGCATAGTTAAGATTGATGATCTTTATTATCTGACCTATACAGGATACGACGGGACAAATGCCCGTGGTGCGTTAGCTACATCCCGCGATTTAAAAAATTTTGAAAAAAAGGGCATCATTGTTTCTCCAATCACTTATTCAGAATTCGCATTTCTCGCAGAATCTGGCGGTAAGGTAAATAAAAACTATTATCGTAATCATAAGTTTTACTACCAGAAATCAGATCCTGAAAGAAAATTGATGTTATGGGACAAGAATGTAATTTTCTTTCCCAGGAGAATTGATGGTAAACTGGTATTTCTTCACAGGATCAGACCTGGCATTCAACTTGTTTCTGTAACCGACTTAAAGGAACTTACAGAAGAATTCTGGAGGAATTACTTTTTAAACCTGCAGGAGCATATCTTACTTGACCCTCTTTACGCACACGAATTAAGCTATATTGGAAGTGGCTGCCCTCCAATTGAAACAGAACATGGCTGGCTTCTTATTTATCACGGTGTTGAAGAAACCGATCAAGGGCTTGTTTATTCTGCATGCGCTGTTCTGTTGGACCTTAATGATCCTTTAAAAGTGCTTTCAAGGCTCCCGTACCCATTGTTCTCACCGGAATATGATTGGGAGTTACATGGTGAAGTTGATAATGTAGTTTTTCCTACAGGTACTGCCTTGTTTGGAAATACCTTATTTATTTATTATGGAGCATCAGATACATATATTGCCTGTGCTTCAGTGAATTTACCGGCATTGGTTGCCGAATTATTATCTTATACAGGAAAAGATGAAAAATAAAATCTCCGATCGGGCTGAGATCCTGTTTATTACATCGTATCCGCCAAGGGTATGCGGAATAGCGACCTATTCACAGGATCTGATTAAGGCACTAAATAATAAATTCAGCGATTCATTATCTGTAAAAGTCTGTGCACTGGAATCAGGTGATGAAGGGTATTCATATCCGGAAGAGGTAAAATATGTTCTTAAAACCTCATTAGCTGCCAGTTATAAAAAATTAGCACTCGATATTAATAAAGACGGGCATATTAAAATCGTCCTGATCCAGCATGAGTTTGGCTTTTTTAACGTGCAGGAACAAATGTTTCTCAATTTCATAGATCTATTATCAAAGCCGGTTGTGATTGTATTTCATACAGTTCTTCCACATCCTGATAATCAGCTAAAATCAAAAATAAACAGGATTGCAGCTGGTTGCGAGTCAATTATTGTAATGACCCATAATTCGTTTGAGATTTTAATAAATGAATATGGATTGTCACCCCAGAAAGTCACTGTAATAGCACACGGCACTCACCTGGTACCTCATTTAAGCAAGGTATATTTGAAAAGAAAATACGGATTAACAGGCTTAAAGGTCCTTACAACATTCGGTCTGTTAAGTTCTGGAAAGAGCATTGAAACTACCCTGGAAGCACTTCCTGCAATTATCAAGACCAATCCTGATGTGGTATTCCTGGTAATTGGCAAAACTCATCCCGAAGTTGTGAAAAGTGAAGGGGAAATGTATAGGGAAAAGCTTGAATCCCTTGTAATACAAAATAAGCTGACCAGCCATGTAAAATTCATTAACAGCTTCCTGCCATTATCCGATCTGCTGGAATATCTGCAACTTACGGATATTTATCTGTTTACGACCAATGATCCGAACCAGGCGGTCAGCGGTACTTTTGTTTATGCAATGAGCTGCGGTTGTCCAATCATTTCCACCCCTATTCCTCATGCCAGGGAGGTCCTGACTGCAGAAACCGGGATTATTTTTGATTTCCGTGACTCACAACAATTAGGTAAAAGCATTATCAGATTGCTGAATGACGAACCCTTGAGAAGGAATATAAGTTCAAATACCCTGCAGAAAATAGTTTCAACTGCCTGGGAAAATGCTGCAGTTGCTCACGCAGTGCTGTTTGAAAAAATTACCGGCAATGGAATTAAGATCAAGTACAATCTCCCGGTCATTAACCTGAACCATCTCAGGCAAATGACAACCAATACGGGGATCATTCAGTTTTCAAAAGTCAATCAGCCTGATGTCTGTTCAGGTTATACCCTTGACGATAATGCCAGAGCCCTGATTGCCATGAGCATGCATTTTAAACTTACAGGCGATAAAAAGAGCCTGGTTTACATATATAAATATCTCAGTTTTATAAGCTTTTGTCAGCAACCAGCCGGCGACTTCCTTAACTATGTAGATTATTATAACAATTTTACCGATCAGAACAAAGTAACCAATCTCGAGGATTCCAATGGAAGGGCAGTATGGGCCCTGGGTTATTTATTCTCATTGAAAGGGATACTACCCGATAATATCATTTCCACGGCCGAAGCTATTATTCAAAAAATAATCCCTGATGTGGAAGCTATGCATTCAACCAGGGCTATGGCCTTTGCAATAAAAGGTTTGTATTATTATTATTGTGCAACAAAATCACCGGAAGATCTTAATCTTATTAAAACTCTGGCGCAAAGGCTTGTCCAGATG
>JBAVOD010000410.1:0-4281 GCA_049691735.1 Bacteroidales bacterium | reverse complement strand
TTATGATCATTCTGAATGTCCTGTGATTCAATGGCTTGATAAGTATGACAAAAGCCAGGAGCCCCGTCAGGAACGGAAAAAGCATAATGAAAAAACCAAGGTTGGTTTCAAGACCGAGTACTCCGATGTTATTCGGGTTGGAGGCAAGCTCATTGATGACTGCCGGATTAACAGCTGCCTTTATGGCGTAAGCTATTATCAGAGGAATGGCTCCAATAGTGTTCGATACTATCAGTACAGCTGCAAACATTACCACATACCTCCACAAACCGTTCCTGCCTTCAAACGACGATTCAAGATGATTCATTTACGATAAGTTGTTAAACGTTGGTAACGTGACGTTTAGGATAATCAATCGAATAATGCAGGCCTATACTTTCCTTCCTGGCCATGGCCATCTTTATTATCAGGTAACCTACATTTATGAGATTCCGCAGTTCACATATCTTCTTGGAAATAAGAGATATTTTATAAAGGTCCTCAGTTTCCCTGAAAAGTATCCCGAGCCTTACCATAGCTCTTTCAAGACGGAGATCCGACCTGACGATCCCCACATAATTGTTCATTATCTGCTGGACCTCTTTCAGGCTCTGGGTTATAAGCACCATCTCCTCAAGATGCGTCGTTCCCTTATAGTCCCAGTCAGGCACTTTCTCTTCAAAATCAAGGTCTCTAAGGCGTGTTGAAGAGTGCTGCACGGCCCTGTGCGAGTATACAACAGCTTCAATGAGCGAATTGGATGCAAGCCTGTTTGCTCCGTGCAGCCCCGTGGATGATACCTCGCCTGTGGCATACAGCCTGTCAATCGTGCTCTGCCCGTCTGTATCAACATCGATCCCGCCGCATGAATAATGTGCACAAGGCACAACGGGGATCATATCCCTGGTGATGTCGATGCCGCGCTGCAGGCAATGCTCGTATACATTCGGGAAATGGTCCCTCAGGCCCTGCGGATCGAGGTGTCTGCAATCGAGCCAGACATGATTTTCACCCGATGTCTTCATCTCATTATCAATGGCCCGTGCCACTATATCCCTGGGGGCAAGTGAGCCCCTGCTGTCGTACCTGCCCATGAACTCCTCACCCGGGTAGTTCTTAAGAACAGCCCCGTAACCTCTCAGTGCTTCTGTTATCAGGAAGGAGGGTCTCTTTTCAGGATCATAAAGTGATGTAGGATGGAACTGAATGAACTCCATGTTCCCTACCGCACCCTTCGCCCTGTAGACCATGGCAACACCATCACCGGTTGCAACCTCGGGATTGGTTGTTGTCTGATAGACATTACCCAGACCACCGGTAGCTATAACTGTGACTCTTGAAAGTAATGTGATCACATTTTTGTTTACCAGATCGGCAACATAAGCTCCGTAGCACTTTACGCCGGGATAATTCTTCTTTACCTCGATCCCAAGATGATGCTGTGTCAGTATTTCAATTGCAAAATGCTGTTCATAAATTTCAATGTTGGGATTGCCTTTTACCTTATCACTAAGCGTTCTTTCAATTGCCTCCCCTGTCCTGTCCTTGGCGTGAAGGATCCTGTATTCCGTATGGCCTCCTTCCTTTGCCAGATCATATGTGCCGTCCTCTTTCTTATCAAACGGAACGCCAAGAGATATGAGATCTTTAATCCTCGCAGGAGCCTCCTGGACAACCATCCTTACCACATTTTCGTTGCACAACCCGTCGCCGGCTATGAGAGTATCCCTTATGTGCTTTTCGAAATTGTCGGGCTCACTGAATACTGCCGCAATACCTCCCTGTGCATATTTTGTGTTTGAGTCTTCGAGGGATGCTTTTGTTACGATGATGACCTTGCCGTAATTTGCTGCCTCAAGTGCAAATGTCAATCCGGCAATGCCGGACCCTATAACCAGAAAATCGGTTCGTCTCCTCATAATTTCAGCCTCGAAAAAAGAATCGTAAATATACAAATAGATTTTATGACAGCAGGCTGATATGATTGTTTTTAAAACAGGAGATTTTAGATTACTTTTGCTTTCCGCAAAAACGAATTTAAATTATTATGGCCCAGGAGGATGTTTTCAAAAAATTGGTTGCCCACTGCAAGGAATACGGCTATGTTTTTCCGTCGAGCGAGATTTATGATGGTCTGAGTGCAGTATACGATTACGGGCAGTATGGCGTTGAGCTCAAGAATAATATCAAAAAGTACTGGTGGGACAGCATGGTCCTTCTGAATGACAATATTGTCGGTCTCGATTCGGCGATCTTTATGCATCCCACAATATGGAAGGCCTCGGGGCACGTTGATGCTTTCAATGACCCGCTTATCGATAACAAGGATTCAAAGAAAAGATACAGGGCTGATGTGCTGATTGAGGAGCACATGGCTAAGATCGAGGAAAAAATCACAAAGGAAGTTGAGAAGGCGAGGGAAAGATTCGGGCAGGCTTTCGACGAAAAGAAATTCAGGGAGACAAATCAGCGGGTCCTGGCACACCAGGCCACGATCGACGGAATTAATGCAAGGTATGCCAAAGCTTTGAACGAAACCAATCTCGCTGAACTCAGGAATATTATTATCGATTGCGAAATAGTGTGTCCTGTCTCCGGCAGCCGTAACTGGACCGATGTCCGGCAGTTCAATCTCATGTTCTCGACCGAGATGGGCTCTGCTAGCGACGGTGCAGGCAGGATCTATCTGAGGCCTGAAACGGCACAGGGTATTTTTGTCAACTTCCTTAATGTCCAGAAAACCGGAAGGATGAAGATCCCCTTCGGGATTGCACAGATAGGCAAGGCTTTCAGGAATGAAATTGTGGCAAGGCAGTTCATCTTCAGGATGAGGGAGTTCGAGCAGATGGAAATGCAATTCTTTGTTCAGCCCGGATCTGAGCTCGAATGGTTCAGGTACTGGAAGGAAGTCAGGATGAAGTGGCACAAAATACTTGGTTTCGGCGACGACAATTACCGTTTCCACGACCATACCAAGCTTGCTCACTATGCGAATGCCGCCACCGATATTGAATACAGGTTCCCCTTCGGATTCAAGGAGGTTGAGGGGATCCATTCGAGGACCGACTACGACCTGAAACAGCATCAGCAATTCAGCGGAAAGAAATTGCAGTATTTCGACCCTGAAAAGGGTGAATCATATATCCCGTACGATATCGAAACGTCAATCGGCGTTGACAGGATGTTCCTCCAGGTAATATCGGCCGCATACCTTGAGGAAGAGCTCAAAAAGGAAGACGGCAGCACCGATACCAGGGTTGTTCTCAGGCTTCCTTCTTTTCTTGCTCCGGTCAAGCTTGCCGTAATGCCTCTTGTCAGAAAGGACGGGCTTCCCGATGTTGCGCTGAAGATAGTCCACGATCTCAGGTTCGATTTCAATTGCCAGTATGACGATAAGGATTCTATCGGCAGGAGATACAGAAGGCAGGACGCTATCGGTACCCCATACTGTATTACAATAGATCACCGGACGCTTGAGGATCAGACCGTTACTATCAGATACCGCGATTCGATGGAACAGGACCGGGTAAATATTCCGAAACTTAAGGAAATAATTGCCGAAAAGGTCAGTATAGCAGCCCTGCTAAAAAAGCTATAGAATGCAGAAGGTACTAATAATTACCTATTACTGGCCGCCAGGATCAGGAGCCGGCGTGCAGCGATGGCTTAAATTTTCGAAGTACCTCCCCCAATACGGCTGGGAGCCGGTCATTCTTACAGTAGATCCTGCTTATGCCACCTACCCTGCCCTTGATGATACACTCAACAATGATGTTCCTGCTCAGTTAAAAGTGCATAAAACCAAAGCCAGGGATTATTTCAGATTATACAAAAAGGATAAATCCAAAATCCCCTCATCAGGATTTGCTGCCGATACGGACAAAACTTTTGCCGGATGGCTTGCCAGATTCATAAGGGGAAATTTTTTTATCCCCGACCCGAGAAGAGGCTGGAATAAATATGCTTTAATAAAAGCCGTCAGGTTAATAGAGGAGGAAGGGATAGTTAATGTTATTACTACCAGTCCGCCGCATTCAACGCAGCTCATTGGCCTCAGGTTGAAAAAAAGATTCCCCGGGATAAGGTGGATCGCCGATCTGCGCGACCCATGGACTGACATTTACTACTATGATCAGTTTCATCCGACAAGGTTTTCAAAATGGATCGACATAAATTTTGAAAAGAGAGTATTAAGGTCCGCCGATCTGATAATTACTGTAGGGAAATCATTGAAAGAATTATTTGCTTCAAAAATTGCAGGGCAAAAAGATAAGATTGAAATAGTCCCGAACGGGTATGATG
>JBAVOD010000409.1:0-1980 GCA_049691735.1 Bacteroidales bacterium | reverse complement strand
AATCATACCGGGGCTCATAAGATCAATAATACAATCGGTCAGATACTGATCGCCAAAAAACTTGGGAAGACCAGGATAATTGCCGAGACGGGTGCCGGTCAGCACGGAGTGGCTGCGGCTACAGTTTGTGCCCTAATGGGCATGAAATGCATTGTATACATGGGGAAGACCGATGTTGAACGGCAATCGCCGAATGTCATGAGAATGAAAATGCTCGGGGCCGAAGTGGTACCTGTATCAGGAGGGAACATGACATTAAAGGATGCTGTGAACGAAGCCATCAGGGATTGGATTAACAATCCTTCCGATACGCACTACATAATAGGTTCAGTCGTTGGCCCGCATCCGTTTCCCGACATGGTTTCAAGACTTCAGTCGGTCATCAGCGCTGAAATGAAGTGGCAGCTTAAGGAACAAACAGGAAGCGAGGATCCCGGATATATATTCGCCTGTGTGGGAGGGGGGAGTAACGCCGCCGGGTCATTTTACCATTATCTCAGTAATGAAAATGTCAGGCTTGTAGCTGTGGAAGCTGCTGGGAAAGGAACCGATACACCCGAATCGGCAGCTACAACCGTACTCGGATCCCGAGGGGTAATTCACGGTGCAATGACCATGCTAATGCAGGATAATGACGGACAGATAACTGAGCCTTATTCGATATCAGCCGGGCTTGATTACCCGGGCATAGGTCCGTTGCTGGCCAGGCTCTATAAGACAAAAAGGGCGGTTTTTGAGTATGCCACGGATGACGAGGCCCTGGATGCCGCGTTCCTTCTGGCCCGGATGGAAGGCATTATCCCGGCGCTCGAACCGGCACATGCGCTGGCCGCCCTCAATAAATTCAGTTTTAAACGGGATGATGTTGTTGTGGTCACCATATCAGGCCGTGGAGATAAGGATATGGCCGCATACATGAACCACATGGGGAAAGGGAGTAACGATTTCAGGGATAAATAATTAAAAGACAAACCAGGAAATGAACCGCATAAATGAATTATTCGCAGCCGGAAGAGGTAACATTCTGTCAGTTTACTTTACAGCAGGCTATCCGACAATTGATTCGGCTTCAGATATTATCAGAGATCTCGAATACGCCGGAGCCGACATGGTCGAGATAGGGATGCCTTTCTCAGACCCTGTAGCTGACGGACCTGTGATCCAGGGAAGCAGCAGCCAGGCGCTCAGGAATGGCATGAGCATCAGCCTTCTTTTTGAGCAGATAGAAACGATCCGCAGGACTGTTAATATTCCGCTCCTGCTGATGGGATACCTGAATCCTGTCCTTAAATTCGGGGTTGAACGTTTCGCTTCAAAATGCAGGGATACAGGAATTGATGGAGTAATTATCCCCGACCTTCCGCCTGAAATTTATATGGATCAATATCAAAACCTCTTCTCTGAATACGGACTGGTGAATGTTTTCCTCATTTCGCCCTGCAGTTCGGACGAGAGAATAAGATTAATTGACAGTATCAGCAACGGCTTTATTTATATGGTTTCGACCTCGTCTACCACCGGGATCAGAAACGGCTTCACAGAAATCCAGAGGTCCTATTTCGGGAGAATAAAAGCTATGAACCTAAGTAAGCCGCGTCTGCTTGGATTCGGTATCTCCGACAGGTCAACTTTTACTACGGCATGCGAGATGGCAGACGGCGCTGTGATAGGCAGCGCATTTGTGAGGACACTTGGCGAAATTGGTAATTCACGGGATGTGATCACGGAGTTTGTCGCAAAGATAAGATGAACAGGCTGGCAGTCCTCTGCACACTGAAGTCTCAGTGTCTCAGAAACGTTTGATTACCTGGGCATATATCCGGTTATAGGTGTAGCTGCCCTCAAATGAAAGTTCGTAATTAACCGAAAGCGAGCTCTTCCTGAAAGCCTGCCAGTACATTTCAATCCTGCCTGTATGTTGCATAATACTCAGGTTGCTTTCAGGAAGCCTGTAATCCTGGTAATTGTATCCAGCTCCCG
>JBAVOD010000408.1:0-8435 GCA_049691735.1 Bacteroidales bacterium | reverse complement strand
ATATAAGATTATGCCAAGGAGAAACGACATTAACAAGGTTCTGATAATTGGATCAGGACCAATTATTATTGGGCAGGCGTGTGAATTTGATTATTCGGGGACCCAGGCATGTAAGGCGCTCAGGTCGCTGGGATACAAGATAGTCCTCGTGAATTCAAATCCTGCAACTATCATGACTGATCCGGGAATTGCCGATGTAACTTACGTCGAACCACTGAATGAATATGCACTTACAGATATAATCAGAAAGGAGAGGCCCGATGCCTTGCTCCCGAACCTCGGAGGGCAGACAGGTCTTAATCTTTCTTCGCTTCTTGCAAAGAAAGGGATCCTTAAAGAATACAATGTTGAGGTAATCGGGGTGAACATTGATGCCATTGAGAGGGGAGAGGACAGGATTGCTTTCAAGGAAACAATGACCAGGCTCGGCATTGATATGCCCGAGAGCAAGGCTGTCAATACAGTTGAAGATGCAGAAAAGGTTGCGGCTGAACTGGGATATCCGGTGGTCATAAGGCCTGCTTATACTATGGGAGGCACTGGTGGGGGACTTGTATACAACATCGAGGAACTTCGTACAGTTGCGAGCAGGGGACTTTCGGCAAGCATTGTAAACCAGGTACTTATCGAGGAATCCGTTCTGGGATGGGAGGAGCTGGAGCTTGAAGTTGTCAGAGACTCGAAGAACCAGATGATCACCGTTTGCTTTATCGAAAATGTAGATGCGATGGGAGTGCATACGGGCGACTCATTTTGCACGGCACCAATGCTCACGATCAGCCCTGATCTCCAGGCAAGGCTTCAAAAGTATTCATATGATATTGTTGAAGCAATTGAGGTAATAGGTGGCACAAACGTACAGTTTGCACATGATCCGAAAACCGGAAGGGTTGTTGTCATCGAGATCAATCCGCGCACATCGCGCTCCTCTGCTCTTGCATCGAAGGCAACCGGATTCCCGATAGCATTTGTGTCGTCTCTCCTTGCCGGAGGGCTGACGCTTGATGAAATACCATACTGGCGCGACGGGACTCTTGACAAATACTCCCCGTCGGGAGATTACGTTGTAGTCAAGTTCGCACGCTGGGCATTTGAAAAGTTTGAAGGGCTCGAAGACAGGCTGGGCACCCAGATGCAGGCAGTCGGAGAGGTGATGAGCATTGGCAGGACCTATAAGGAAGCCCTTCAGAAGGCAATCCGTTCGCTTGAGATCGGACGGTACGGTCTCGGCTTCGCCAGCGACTTCAACGGGAAGCCGCTCGATGTGTTAATGAATATGCTTACGCATCCCTCAAGTGAGCGGCAATTCATAATGTATGAGGCCCTGCGAAAAGGAGCCGATATTAATGAACTCTACACAAAAACTTTTATCAAGCCCTGGTTCATTCAGCAGATGAAGGAACTTGTCGAGGAAGAGGAAAAGATACTTAAATACAAGGGAATGATGCTGCCCAACGACCTGCTTGTCCGGGCAAAGAAAGACGGGTTTGCCGACAGGTATCTTTCAAAGCTGCTGGGAATAAATGAAAAGGTAATAAGAGCCAAAAGAATATCACTCGGACTGGCCGAAGCATGGGAACCGGTCCCCGTAAGCGGTGTACTCAATGCATCCTACTATTATTCGACCTACAATGCTCCCGACAGGGTACAGGTAAGCGACAGGAAGAAGATCATGGTTCTGGGCGGCGGGCCGAACCGCATCGGACAGGGTATCGAATTCGATTACTGCTGTGTCCATGCAGCTTTTGCCATCCGTGATGCAGGCTATGAATCGATCATGGTGAATTGCAATCCCGAAACAGTCTCGACAGATTACGATACTTCGGACAAGCTATATTTCGAGCCGCTTACTGCTGAGGATGTCCTGAGCATCTATTTCAAGGAAAAACCCGAAGGAGTAATAGTACAATTCGGGGGCCAGACTCCCCTTAACCTCGCGAATGAACTGGCAGAAGCGGGGGTCAAAATCCTGGGCACAACGCCCGAAACAATTGACCTTGCCGAAGACCGTGACCGTTTCAGGCATGTAATAAACCGCCTTGGTATCCCCCAGCCCGAATCGGGAATGGCAAGCAACCTCGATCAGGCTTATGCGATTGCCGGCAGGATTGGCTATCCGTTGATGATCAGGCCGTCGTATGTGCTTGGAGGAAGAGCTATGAAGATAATCCTCGACAAGGAGATGCTCGAGGAATATGTGGCAAAGGCTGTTGGAGTATCACCCGACAGGCCACTGCTTCTCGATAAGTTCCTGGAGGATGCGATCGAAACCGAAGCCGATGCCTTATCTGACGGAATTGACGCTTTCGTCCCCGCGATAATGCAGCACATCGAGTACGCAGGCATCCACTCGGGAGACTCTGCATGTGTCATACCTCCGGTAATTATCCCGAAAGATCATAAAAAGACGATCTATGATTATACGCGTAAAATTGCAATGGAGCTTAAAGTAATAGGGCTTCTTAACATACAGTACGCAATTTATGAGGATACGGTATATATCCTTGAAGCAAATCCCCGTGCCTCAAGGACGGTTCCGCTTGTCTCAAAAGTCTGCAACATCTCCATGGCAAGGATTGCAACCCAGATACTCCTCGGGCAGAAGCTTTCGGAGTTCGGTCTGAAGAACAGGTCAATAAAGCACTACGGAGTGAAGGAGGCCGTCTTCCCGTTTAATATGTTCCCGACGATCGATCCTCTTCTGGGTCCTGAAATGCGTTCAACCGGTGAAGTACTGGGGCTTGCCGATTCGTATGGCATGGCATTTTACAAATCGCAGGAAGCAACCCAGTCGCCTTTGCCGGTTACCGGAACCGTGCTTATAACAATTGCCGACAGGGATAAGGACAAGATCCTGGAGGCTGCTACAAATTTCAGAGACCTGGGATTTAAGATACTTTCAACTAAGGGGACTAAAGCTTTTCTTGAAAAAAACAATATCCCTGCAACCCTTATCCTCAAAGTCCACCAGGGAAGGCCAAACATTGTCGACGCCATCAAGAACAAGGAGATAGACCTGGTCGTCAATACACCTGCAGGAAGACTCAGCGAATATGATGGTTCGTATATCAGGAAAAATGCGATCAAGTACAAGATCCCTTATATTACAACGACTTCTGCAGCACTCTCTGCAACTAAAGGGATAAAAGAAAGGCAGAACGGCAGTTACCATGTAAGGTCGTTGCAGGATTATCATTCAGCCATCGGGGACTGAACAGGCTATCCGGAACAGGTCAGACCTTTTTTTAAGCCGGATTCATCACCGGCCTCTTTCTATTAATAATTTCTTATTCTACTTTAATATTCTTTCTGAGTTCCCTTAATTCGTCCTCCCTGTCGATGATCATATTGACCTTTTCGGAGACCTCCTTTTCTTTGTCTGCAATCTCAATTTCAAGCTCCTCTATTTTCACGTTGAGCGTTTTCACCTTACCGTTCAGAGCTGTAATATCTGATTTAAGGCCTGTGATCTCGTTGTTGAGCCCGGCCTTTTCCTCCTCAAGCTTTTTTATTACAGGTGTATAGACCGATTTGGCATAGAACCAGGCTGTCAGGTACCCGATCAGGCCTGCGACAATAAGAAGTCCGACAATCATCAGGACCGGGCCGGTTGTCTGTGCAACTAATATTGATAGTGTATTCATGGTTTTACTTCTCTATTGAAATTTGCGTTCTTCTGTTTTTTGCCCGGCCTTCCGGTGTAATATAATCTGCTATCGGATCATTTTCCCCTTTGGAGGTAATGATCATCCTTGAAGCAGGAAATCCAATGCTTTCAAGGTATTTCTGAACCACTTCGGCCCGCTTCAGCCCAAGGTCGTGGTTATACTCCGGAGTTCCGACCAGATCGGTATAACCTGTGATCAGAAGCTTTGAGCCGGGATACTTATTGAGCCAGCTTCTGAATTCAGAAAGACCGGCTACGATTTGAGGATCAGCGTCGAACTTTGCTTTATTAAAATCGAAGCAGATCAGGAGGTCTTTAGGCATCAGCGCGTATATTTCCGCCAATGAATCGGCCACACTATTTGCGGGTTGGGGCTGGACCGCCTGTATGACCGGTTTTTTCAGCCCGGGCTTCAGAATGTCAACATAAAGCCATGTTGAAAAAATTCCCCAGATCACAAATGCAGTTAACCCCGTTATCAGGATTCTCATTTTTCAGCTTATTAGATCAGGTATATGACAACAAGTTAGAAAATATTTTTAAACAAGTCAATAGAGAAATAAATCGGAAAAATTAGGAAGTCGGTGGTCAATCCCTGAAAAGATGTTTCTCCCTGAATTCCCTGAACAATTTATCTTCATCCTCTCCATTAGCTATTCCATTGAGCAACAGATCAATGAGCCCTTCAATTGCCTTGTCTCCGAATCCTGCTTCAATAGCGAACCTTCTGAGCAGCTTCTTCTCTCCTTCCGTAACGATCTCATCAGCGAGGATCATTTCGGCGATATTATAGAGTTGTTCAAACTTGTCGGCAAGACTGTAAGGAGGATCATAATGATGCTTTGCCTCACGTTCAATGATCATTTCTATCTCAGGATCGGTCAGGCCGAATTTCCTTCCCTCCTTTTGCAGAAGTTCATGTTCGGCCGGAGCTATTTTACCATCAGCCTGTGAAACCTGGACAAGGCGGATACAATGCTCCATGCTTATCCGCTTGCCATTACTTTTAATGAAATCAGAGAGGTTCATAAATGTATATTAGAGATTTAATTTTATTTTTCAAGCTTGACCTTTATCCTGACAGGATTATGGTCTGAATTCCTGAAACCAAGATCAATGCAACCGGCTGAGATCTCTCTGATATTCGGTGAAAGCAGAAAAAGATCAATGACCGTAGTGGGTGTGGTTGCCTGATCGTACGCTTTAACCACCGACCTGTTTGACGGAACCTTATTGTCGTACACCCATTTCCATTCCTTCGGAAGGAAATCGGAATTAATCATCATCTGGTCTTCGTTCACCTTGTTTACAGCGAATTCAGGTTTGAAGTCGGGCGGAGACTGGTTCCAGTCACCACCAGTGATCACGTAATTCCCCTTTGCATACTCAGCGAGAAGGAACTCCCTCAGGTAGGCCATCTGGGCGTTACGTATCTCACCCGGATCAAAAGCTTCATTATGCGTGTTTATGACCAGCAGTTCCTTCCCGTTAATTGTGGGATAGCGGTTCACCAGGAAGCATCTGTCAAGCATAAAGAGCTGCTTGGGGAAGCCGTATTCGCCCGGGAAAGAATAACGGACCGAAGAGGATGGGTCATAGCGGCTGTAAGTGGCAATGCCTGAAAGGACTTTACCCATAGGGGAAGTCACGGGAACAGGAACAAAAAATACATCGTAATTTTTAGCAAAGAAATCCTCATAACCTTTAAGAAGGCGGCAAAGGGTATCATATTCGTTCATCCGGTAACTTCTCCTGCTTTTTTTGTCTATTTCCTGGATAAGGAAAAAGTCAATTGAGTCGTTGCCCGCAAGGAAAGTTTTCACTGCATTCAGATTCTGTAGACACTTTTTCTCAGGAGTAAATACGCCTGTGCCGCCGTCATAGAAGAAATCCATATCCTTGTCGAGTCCGCAGTACCCGATGTTCCATGTCAGAAGTGAAATTTCGGCACTATCAGCGAGCCTGCCGGGCTTTTCAGAAGTATATATTGTTTCTGTTGGTCCCGGTTTATAGTCGGAGATCACTGCATAGATTATAATCCCTGCAAAGCACAGAACAAGCAGGAGCACAAGGCCAAGGATTACTTTAAGGATCTTTTTCACGATTTTCATTTTGATTGCGGCTTAAGGTCAGTGAATATCTTTTATTCTCATTGTCCAGAATTTATTGAAACTGTCAACAGGATCCTGGCACAGGTAAACCGAAGTTCCGTATTCCCTTGCGTCAGGATCGGTTATTCCACCAATCATTGTGATCCTGCTGAATAACTGTTTGACATCCTCCCCCGGAACATCATTTATGTAAACCATTGTAGTTATGTCGGGATCAAATTTCCGGGGGATCCAGTACCTGAAGCTCTCATTGAAACTTACGGGCTGAGGCAGCCCGTATTTTTTCCCGATGACTGCGATGGCACCTGCTTCTCCATAATTTTCACAGTAAATAAATGCCGATTTTTTATCAGGAACCATACTCCAGGCCTTTGCTGTCACCTCAGTCAATTCCTCCCACCCCAGCATATCGGCGTAATCCTGCGGCAATGTATGAATGGAATTATCCTCGAAGCGGGTCACAAAATCCATCCTGTATTTTTCGCGGATATGAGTAAAATAATCAACCAGCTCCTTCTGTTTGAAAACCGGCACTCCCATGGGCAGGCCGGGTAATGTAAGCAGTACCATAAAAATCAGCAACACCGCCCTTGACCAGGTCTTCTTCAGCATAGCCTCCCATGCAACGCCGCCTGCTGCGATAAGTACCGGAAATATTCCCTGGGTGTAGTAGTTCTTTCCGTGAAGCAGCATAAGTGTAATTACTACACTTATGGCAACAACGGCAATGAACCTGAACTTCCATTCTTTTCTGCCGGTAAGCAGGAAAATAAATCCCGGGATCGTAAGGAATGTCGCTATTCCGGGGATTATGAGCTGTTCCCTGAGAAAGGCCATTCGGTCGACATTCACAAGCTGGGTCCTTTCAAGCTCGGCAAGATGCCCGAAAACGGGAAACCCGTTCAGGATCTGCCATACCAGGTTGGGCATAAAAACAAGGAAACCAGCCATGAGCCCGTACCAGAGATTCCTGTTCCTGAATACACTCCTGTGCTGGGTAAAGGGAACAACGACCAGGATTATGCCAAACAGCAAAGCTATAAGGTACTTATTGAGCAGGGCCAGGCCCGCCATCACTCCCAGCAACAGAAGGTACTTCCCCGACTGGGTGTTGATAAATTTAATTACAAGGTAAAAGGTCAGCGTCCAGAAAAAAAGGTCAGTGCAGACGGGCTGAAACATCAGGAACGTCCTCAATCCTATTACCGAAATAATTATACCGGTTGCAGCAAGGATCCTTGAATAACCTGAGCCCCCAAGCTCCCTGGCTATACCCGCTGTCAGGAAAACAATACCGCCACTCAGCAGCGCCGGGTATAACCGCACTGCAAAAAGGCTGTAACCGAAAATACTCTTCATGACCCAGGCGATCATTCCGGTGAGGGGAGGAACCGTTGCATAACCAAAGGCAGGGTGCTGACTGAGCGAAAAATAAAGCAGCTCGTCCCTGTGATATTCGAGATTTGGCAATACAATAAGATGAAGAAAAATATTGAAAAGCGCCAGTCCTGAAATTATAAGAATTGTGTAATCAGTTCTGACGTCAGCTCTATCTACCTGTTTCATATATGGAATGTCCCGTTTTCCGTGGAAAGATATTAAAAGAATTGTAATTGTTTAGCTAGTGATCGGGTGAATAAAGGAATAAAAATTTCCCGTAAAGTGTCTAGTAGTTATATCTTTGATAATTCGTAAAAAATCCTGCTATGAAAAGGCAAATCCTGAGATTATCTGTTTTAATACCTGTAATCATGGTATTACTTATATCCTCTGTATATTCCCAGACCGGGCAACAGGGACAAACGATCGACGAAAAGGTCAGGAAGTTCCTTGCCGACCATTCACGGCAATGGTACGATATGAACATCCCCGCAGTTGACGGGCAGCTTCTCTACGATATAATAATAAAGAACAATTACAAAAGTGCTCTTGAGATCGGTACCTCGACCGGACATTCGGGCATATGGATCGCATGGGCGCTGAGCAAGACCGGTGGAAAGCTCATAACCATCGATATCGACAAAGAAAGGCACAACACTGCTCTTGAAAATTTCAGGAAAGCCGGACTTTCGGATTATATAGATGCAAGACTTGGTGATGCACATAAGCTTGTAAAGGAACTTAAAGGCCCGTTTGACTTTGTATTCAGTGATGCCGACAAGGGATGGTATAAAAATTACTTCATTGATGTTGATCCCATGCTCAAAGTCGGAGGCTGCTTCACTGCACACAATATTTCAGACAGGGGCAGAGGTTATGGTAGTTACGGGGGACAGGGAGAATTCCTCCAATACGTCAGAAGCCTCAGGAACTACGAGACAACAGTGAACAGCTCAGGCGGAGGTGTTTCAATCAGTTATAAGAAAGCTGAAAAATAACCTGCTGCCGTTATGACAGAAGAAAAACTTCAGAGGAAGCTGGGGCTTTTTCCCGCGACAAACATTGTCATAGCAAACATGATCGGAGCCGGGATCTTTACGACCTCAGGGCTTCTGATGGCCGGGCTGAACGATCCTGTCCTTATGCTTATTTTGTGGGCGGCCGGGGGTATAATTGCCCTCTGCGGAGCCCTGTCCTATGGTGAGCTGGGGGCGGCAATGCCGGGAGCAGGAGGTGAATACCTGTTCCTTTCCAGGTTGTACCGCCCGATATGGGGA
>JBAVOD010000407.1:0-3001 GCA_049691735.1 Bacteroidales bacterium | reverse complement strand
GAGTAGCCACTGCGGCGTAGCTAGGCGGGTGATTTAGGGGTCACTAATCAGGAAAAAACAACCCCCTGGTCAATTAAGGCCAGGGGGATGTTTAATTCCCATAAATTCATACACTATATCCACGCATCCTCTATCCGGGATTCCCGGAAGTAATCTGACATAATCCTGATTTTAAGAACTAAACTATTTAACAAGCTCAACAACTGCTACTTTAGATCTTTTCCAGAATTCTTCGGGATTCTTGATCTCAATGTATGCAATCTTGTTATCACCTTCGGGAACCATTTCATATGATCCGGCCGGATGATCTGAGATAAGCTTTGCCTTCCTTGCATTAACTGGAATGGTTTTAGTTTGAGTTATGTCAATCTTTGTGAACAGCGAATCCTTAGCATTACCCTCGATTATCTCCTTCCTTCCGAGCCCGAGGAAACCGCCTTCCTTTGTTACAATACCCCTATCCTTTAACTGCTTGTAGGTGCCTGAAGCGATGAAGGCAGTATTCAGCATGCTTATCTGATTATTGATCTTGTCGGTTTGCTGCGTAACTGTTGAGTCAAGTGAAGCCACCTGGGTATTAAGCTGGCCGATCTGCGTCTCTTTTACTGCAAGATTTTGTTTCAGGACAGTCATGTCATTCTCGTATTGCTTTATCTGGGCATCGAGAGTGGCAATCCTTTCCTCAAGGCCTTTAATCGTTCCGCCTGATTTCCTCAACTGAGCGTTCAGGGAGGCGATCTTTTTCTTGTTATCTTCAAGCAGATTGTTCAGAAATTTGATATCATTGAGGATCTGTTCCTTTTTGTTTGTCGACAGTTCAGCGTTCGATGATTTCAGGGTAAGTGCATTTTCCTTTTGTTTAATTGTAGCCAGATCCTTTTCAATCTGATCAAATGTTGCCAGCCAGTCATTGACAAGCGAATCACGCTGATTCAATTGTTTTGTGAATGAAGTCTTCTGCGATTCCATCAAAGCCAGCTGCATGTTATTCTGCTTATTGTAATGGCTTATCAGGATTGCCCCGGCAATAATGATAATAACAAGCCCGATAATTCCTGCGATCAGGGCGCCCCTTGTAGAGCCTTCCCTTTTCGCATTTTTCAGCTTGTTTTTCTCAACCAGATTTTCACTTGCTGATCCCTGGCTGGTTTTTTCTGTGTTTTCCATTTTAATTCCTCCTTAAATTTAGTTAATAAAATACTGTTGGTGAATTTTGTCAGAATGTGAATTTGACTCCGATACCTGGATCGATCCCGAAAAACATATCCCCGTTCCTGTAGATCTCATCATTTCCCAATGACTGTCCGAAAGCCGCATACCCGGTAGTCATGAACAATGAAAAACAGATAGCCGGTACTTTCAGAGTCTTCATAGTTTTCAATTTTGCGTTTTTAACTAGGTCAAATGACGTACCGTTAGTAAGTAATTTTGTAAAACACTCATAATGTACATATTGATAACAGGCAACTCGGGATTTGGTTTTCAATTTGGCAAATTATTTCTCATATTGGGAAGTCTGAATGCCACAGGAAGAATCTCTTTCAACGCTCCGGGGGCAGAAATTGTCAGGTTGAAAGCCGGATCTGGCTTCAGTTTTCTTTT
Organism: Bacteroidales bacterium; assembly: GCA_049691735.1. Lineage (GTDB taxonomy): Bacteria > Bacteroidota > Bacteroidia > Bacteroidales > VadinHA17 > LD21. The sequence goes on along the minus strand of JBAVOD010000407.1, from coordinate 1,399 downwards.
TCCTTTTTAAGAATTCTGTAGATTGTTGATGCTCCAATGTCGAGTTTTTCAGAGGCAAGTCTGATATCATTATTGTATTTCTTTAGGGTAGCTTTTATTATCTTCATCTCGTATTCCCTGAGGGTCAGATCTCTTTCTTCGTTCAGGGCAACCGGTTCATCAGGATCAAGTATAATATCTTCGGGTCCGATCTCAACACCTGATGAAAGTGTAACCCCGAGCTCAACAAGCGATTTCAATTCTCTCACATTACCCGGGAACGAATAGTTTGTAAGCTTCCTCTGTGCCTGAACCGACAGAGATTTTACAGGCATCCGGTTTTCCTTACAGAACGCGATGATGAAGTGCCGTGCCAGGATAAGAATATCATTCCCCCGGCTCCGTAACGGGGGAATCTCAATCGGAAGTCCGAGCAGCCTGTAATACAGGTCTTCCCTGAAATTTCCCTTTCTGACTTCATCCCTGAGATTCTTGTTTGTTGCGACTATTATCCTGCAGTCGGTTTTAACAGGCTTGTTGCTGCCGATCCTGGTGAATTCTTTTTCCTGCAGCACTCTGAGCAACTTGGTCTGAAGGTTTAATTTCATCTCACCTATCTCGTCAAGGAAAATCGTTCCTCCGTCGGCTTCTTCGAAATACCCTGTTCTTCTTGCAACTGCACCTGTAAATGCGCCCTTTTCGTGCCCGAACAATTCACTCTCGATAAGTTCAGCCGGTATTGCTGCCACGTTTGCGGCAACAAAAGCTTTCTCCTTCCTTCCCGAATTATAATGAATTGCTTTTGCCACAAGTTCTTTGCCGGTACCGGTTTCACCTGAGATCACAACAGTAATGTTCGTCTCAAGCGCCTTTTCAATCTTGTCATAGACCCCCCTGATAGCCGGACTGTCACCAATAATGCTCTGACGGTAATTGTATTTTTTCTGGACCTCTTTGCGAAGTGAGGAGATTTCCATCCTGAGGCCAATGTCTTTGTGGATATTCCTGACCGTGTTAAGGAGTCTGTCCTTTATATCATCTGATTTGGTAATATAGTCGTATGCACCCATCTTCAGCAGATTTACGACTGTATTTATATCTCCCTGCTCAGAAACAAGAATTACCTGGGTATCACTGTTTTCCTGTTTTACCCTTTTAAGGACCTCCAATCCGGAGATATCCGGCAATTTATAGTCGAGTGTAACTATATCGGGTAATTCGTTGAGGCTGTTCAGGAAATCCCTGCCATTGAAAAAACTTTTTACCTCATAATCAGGATTAAGTGACAGGGTGTAAACCAGAACCTTATTGTACCATTCACTGTCTTCAACAACGAATATCTTCAGAGGCCTTCCTGTCATGATGAATAATTCCTTATTATGAGAACAAAGATTTAATGCAAAATAATAAATAAAGGCAT
>JBAVOD010000406.1:0-8962 GCA_049691735.1 Bacteroidales bacterium | reverse complement strand
ACCCTATTCATCCGAGGTTGAGATCGAGAGCTTTAAGGAGGAAGGTGATCTTATAAAAATCAGGGCGATAATTCATGTCGTGCGCGACAGCCAGAAAGGGATACTCATTGGTCATAAGGGAGAAAAGCTTAAGAAGGTTGGAACTGAAGCACGTCTTGAAATGGAAGGATTCTTCAGGCATAAAATTTTTCTTGAGCTTTATGTGAAAGTGACAAAGGACTGGAGGGACAAACCTCAACAGTTGAAAAGGTTCGGATACAGGTAAAATAGGATTACAGCAGATGAGCAGGATTGTTGCAATAGTAGGAAGGCCCAATGTGGGTAAATCGACGCTTTTCAACAGGCTTACCGAATCGCGGCAGGCAATCGTTGATGAGACAAGCGGCGTTACCCGCGACCGCAATTACGGCAAAGCCTTCTGGAACGGCATTACCTTCTCAGTTGTTGATACCGGAGGGTATGTAAAGAATTCGGAAGATGTTTTCGAGGAAGAGATCAACAAACAGGTAATGCTTGCCATCGACGAATCGGACGTGATCCTTTTCATGGTTGATGTCACCGTTGGAATTCATGAGCTTGACACTTCGATTGCCGACCTTCTCAGGAAGACGGGGAAAAAGGTCATCCTTGTTGTGAACAAGGTTGATAACAGCCAACGGATACCGGAGGCTTCCGAGTTTTATAAGCTTGGATTGGGAGACTACTTTACAGTAAGCTCGGTGAACGGCAGCGGTACCGGCGATCTTCTCGACGATGTGGTTACGAACCTGCCGGGTGAGGAGGCTGATGCGGAACCCGATCTGCCCAGGGTGGCAATAGTCGGGAGGCCAAATGTGGGAAAATCATCACTCCTGAATTCACTGATGGGTGAAGAGAGGAACATCGTCACCCCCCTGCCGGGAACTACCAGGGACTCCATATACACAAGGTATAATAAGTTCCATCACGATTTTCTCCTTGTCGACACGGCAGGACTGCGAAAAAAAGGGAAGGTAAGCGAGGATATTGAGTTCTATTCGGTGATGAGGGCTGTCAGAACCATTGAGAATTCCGACATCTGCCTCATACTTATTGACGCCACCCGCGGGATTGAATCACAGGACCTCAATATCATTTCGCTCATAGAGCGCAACAACAAAGGCATGATCGTGCTTGTAAACAAGTGGGACCTGGTGGAAAAGGATAATAAAACAACTATGGTCTTTGAAAAACGGATACGTGAGAAAACCGCTTCGTTCACTGACTACCCGATACTCTTCATTTCGGCAACCAACATGCAGCGTATCCACAAAATACTTGAGCTTGTTGACAGGGTGAATGAAAACCGCAAGCGCAGGATATCAACATCGGAACTGAATGAGGTAATGCCCGCCATTATCCGCGACAACCCTCCTCCCTCACTGAAAGGTAAATATATCAGGATAAAATATGTTACCCAGCTTCCCACGGCGACACCTTCATTTGCGTTTTTCTGTAATCTGCCGCAGTATGTCAGGGATCCTTACAAACGATATCTTGAAAACAGGATAAGGGAGAAATATGATTTTTCCGGTGTACCGTTAAAAATATTTTTCAGAAAAAAATAGCTTACTTTGGTGTGATATTTGTTAGTGATACGATATCCTCTTATATCTATGAAAATAAAAAGTTTTCTGGTTATAATTTCATTTTCGGTATTCGGGATGGCTTCATGCGGAAAGATCGAGTCGGTTCCCCCTCAGCCGCGAATAAGCTATACTGATTTTAGTGTATTTGATACTATTGATCCCCTTGGCAATACAGGAAAGGGAGGCCGGTTGAAATTTAAATTCCAGGACGGAGATGGAGATCTGGGATTGCCCGACACCCCTGTTGCAGGAGAAGATTCTGTAAATCTTTTCTTTACCATGTACAGGATCAGGGACGGCGTTGAGATAATAGCCCCGCCGGATGATCCTCTTTACCCTTCCTCGTACAGAATTCCATACATCGACAGGTCAGGCAGGAACAAAATACTCAAAGGCACAATTTCGGTTACCTTCTTTTATCTCTTCTATACGGATGCCGATTCTGTAAAGTACGATTTCTTTGTTAAGGACAGGGCCGGAAATATCAGTAACAGCGATTCCACCGGCGTAATATCAATATTCTCTAACGGGGTTTACAAGTAATCAGGGTCAGACCCGAACCCCCATCAGAAGTATATCGTCAACCTGTTCATAACTGCCTTTCCAGGCTTGATAAAACTTGTTAAACTCATCCTTCTGCCGGCTTATCGGCAATGAATACACTTCGTTTATGAATTTCTTAAGCCTTACTATTTTCATCTTCTTCCCGTCAGGTCCCCCGAACTGGTCGGGAAGTCCGTCGGAGAACATGTAAATGGTATCACCTTCATTCAGGTAATATTCCTGGTCGTCGAAATACTTCTCAGCAAAAGCCTGGCCCCCGACCGAAGCCCTGTTGCCTTTTATATAATATGTTTCCCCTCCCATTACAAGCAGTACCGGCCGCATGGCGGAAGCGAACCTGAGATGCCTGTTGCTGAGAGTGAATTCACATACCACCACATCCATCCCGTCGTTCGAGACACCCACCTCAAGATTCTGGTTAAGGGTTGAAAAGATCTGCCTGTCAAGCATTTTGAGGATTTCCGACGGCTTTGAGATCTTTTGCCTGGTCACTATATCCCTCAGAAGCGTCGATCCTATCATCGACATGAATGCTCCGGGAACCCCGTGTCCTGTGGAATCGGCACAAACAACTACAAACCGGTCATCATCTACCCTGTCGAACCAGTAAAAATCGCCGCTGACTATGTCACGCGGGTAAAGCATTATGAACGCATCACTGAACTGATCCTTCAGCCTGCTCAGATCAGGAAGTATACTCGACTGGATCCGTTTGGCGTAATTGATGCTGTCGGTGATCTCCAGATTTTGGACTTCGATCTCAGCTTTCTGCTTCATGACAACCCTGGTCCTGGCTTCCAGCTCATTTTCAAGGTAATCCTGAATTCTTTTCTGTTCCCTTTCCCTTTCCTTTATGATCAGAATTATTACCCCGGTCACAAGCATAAGTCCCGACAAAATGAACCACCATGTTCTCCAGAATGGCTGCTTGATGAAAAATTCAATCGTAAGGGGATTATCCTGTGTCAGCCCGTCCTCATTCACTGAAAGAAGGTTGAACTTATACCTGCCATCCCGGAGGTTGTAAGTCACCTCACGAGCAAGTGATGCTGTGGTCCAGTCGTTATCGTAATTTTCAAGGAACGTGCTGTAGTATACTTTGCCCGGATCCCTGAAATTAATGCCTGTGAATCCAATACTCAGGTTATAGCGTTTACGGTAAGGCAGGGTGTACGATTGCCTGATGGGGTATTCCACATCATTGATGGTAATGTGGTTGATGTTATTCACCGGGGCGATATCAGACTTATTGTCCCTTGACCGGTCATAAATTATGAGTCCTTCAGTGGTGCCGATAAAGATATGCCCATCTTTCGATTCAAACAACGCATTCGGGTTGCATGAGCCACCTTTCGCAAAATCGGTCGAATAAACCTTTATGAGGCCTGATTTCCTGTCATATCTTGAAAAGCCGCTCTCATGTCCGACCCAGATATTGTTTTCGCTGTCAGCAAGAATGCTGTAGGCATAATTTGAAAGCAGTCCGCCTGATGTATTCATGGGCTTCACCGAATCGCTGAAGCATTCAAATACCCCGTTGCCCTGGGTAGCCGCCCAGATCGTTCCGTTATTATCACGGGTAAGTGCAACTACTTTATTGAGAAGCGTTCCGTACATGGTTGCATCCGAAGAAGTGATCCCCGAATCAGGATTGATCCTGAAGAGCCTGTCGCTCTCGGTGGCAATATATCCGCTTCCATCACCTGTAAGAAGTATCTGGTTTATGCTGTTGTGGGGAAGACCGTTGTCCATGTTGTAAGTCCGGACCAGTGACTTCGTCCTGGCTGAAATTATGCTGACTCCGTTAAGGGTTGACAGCCATATTTTGTCGCCTTCTGTCCTTATCGATGTGATGTAATCAGTCCCGCTTTCACCCGACTTGTAGAATTGTGTGATCTGTCCCTTTGAATTTCCCGAATACAATCCGCTTCCCTTTGTTCCAATCCATATATTCCCTGTCTCATCGGTGCAATATGAACTGATTTCGTTGTGTCCTGTCTGAGGTGGAGAAGGAATGAATGTTCCGTGTCTGGCAAGCGTTTGGTCATAAACATAATACCCGTAAGGTGTGCCAAGTATGTAGTGCTCCCCTGATTTACCGGCGAAAATTATGTCGTTTGACCTTCCTTTTTCTCCGGGAGTGAAGAATTCAAATGATTCGGTGCCGAGCATTGAAAGCCCGGCACCATTGTAACCTATCCAGATATTCTCTTCCAAATCCTGAAAGACAATGCTTACATTATCTCCGGCAAGCCCTGCAGACTGGCTAAAGAAATTAACAGCTGTCAGGGAATCGGATCGGGCTGCAAGGCTCAACCTTGCGATGCCCAGTCCGGATGTCGACACCCAAAGGTTGCCCTCGTTGTCACGTTCGATCGACCGGACATTGATTCTTTCAAGTTCAGGATGGCCAGGAAAGCGTGTCAGCCTGTAATTTCCTTCAGTTCCATTCAGCCGGAAAACGCCGTTGCCATCAGTACCGATAATGAATGACAGGCTGTCACCAGACGGTTTTACAGCCATTATTCTTGAATAATCAAATCCTTCGACAGTTGATTGTACGGTCAGTGAATCTCCTTTCAGCGAACATATCATAAGGTTTTCCTGCGTTCCCAGGATCAAATCACCATTTATTGTCAAAGAAGCTGAGAATATATTTGGATCGTGCTTTACTGTAAATGTTCTGACCTCTCCCGGCTTACCCGGATTTACCGCGAAAACCGGACTGCGTTGCGAGACCACATAGATGATCCCGCCGCGGGCTTCAATAATTGAGCTGATCCCTGTTCCTGAGGATCCCGGAAGCTGTACCTGCTCCAATATTCTGCCGGATGAATGAAACAGGGTACCGTCGCTGCAGCCAAACCAGATAGCACCGTTTCTGTCCCTGAGCGAGACAGTCGGATAACGTCCTGTTGCCGAATCAGGAAAGCTCACGATAAAGAAATTGAAACCATCAAAACGCGATAGCCCCTCGATAGTACCAACCCAGAGATAACCGTCTTTGTCCTGATTGAGGGTATATATCACCCTGCTGGGCAGATTCTGTTCCACTCCGTAATGCCTGAAGCGAAAGGTCTGGCCGGAGCACAGCACGGGAAATAAAAACAAGCACGCTGCCGTGCTGATAAAAATATTCTGAAGAGTGCGCTTCATTTATAATCCGGTTATTTCTTCTTTTTAATTACCATCACAGGCTGGTAAACAGGGACGCCACCGATCGGGGAGCTGAAGAACTGCAGGGCATCGCCACGCTGATTTTCGAGAGAGATTACCACATTATTATTCCTGACGAGGTAGTCCTGTTTTTTATGAAATTGAAAATCAAGTGATTTCCCAACTTCAGCCTGCTCAATCGGGATTGTCGATTCCTTCCAGTCATCCTCATTGGATATCGGAACCGATATACCCTGCTTGTAAGTGGATACCACGAGCACCACTCCGTCATCATCCCAGTCAAAGTTCTTCTGCTTTATTGATACAATCCCGGTATCGACATAAGGATAAATATGTGCAAGGCTTTTGGTATCATTCCACATTCTGAAAGTATACGAATACGTAAATGCATTTGCCCCTTCGATCGGCAGGTTGTTGTTTGCATCACGGCTGAGAAAATACCTGTACAGATTTCCGTCATCTCCGCTGATCCCTTCGCAGACTATCTTGAAAATATAGCTGTTCCATTTTTCATTATAGTCCCCCTCAGCCGGATTGAAGGGACCAAATGCGTAATATTTGTTGTCAACCTGGGGATCTATGCCAAATACTTTGGAAGCCAGCAAGTTACCTTGCTTGAAATTATCCCCTTTCCTCAATCCTCTCGATTCAAGATTCTTGTCGGGATCAACCCCTTTCCCCCCATAGACCGAAAACATTGTCTTCGAATCGAACACGCCCTGTATCTCATCGTTCTCACCACCACAATCAGGATCAAAAACCTTTATATAGAACTGACCTTTGAAATCTTTTGGAACTGTGAAAAAGAATATTGCAAAGAAATTGGCATCCCCCCAGGAGGTCTCCCCGTTTTTGCCGAAGGTGACAAGGAATGGTATGTTCTCATCTTTCCCGGGGACAGCCTGAGCTGAAATATCAGCGAGAGTCAGTACCACAAGTACCGGCAACAATATCAGGATTTTCAATATAGAAGAAATCTGTTTCATCTGGTCATTAAATTGCTAATTCATAATCAGGGCCCGGATTTAATTACAATATTTTTTGATATACAGGCTTCCCTGATCCTTCCACCCGCTTCAGGTTTTGAGGTGATCATTAGCTGAATACTGTAGTTTCCCGGGCGCTGATAGTTCTTCTCCACATTCTTTCCGAATGCAACTGTCTCATCATCAAAGCTCCATACATATTGTGAGATGTCCCATCCCGGCAGGTAAGTGCTGTCGGCGCTGAACTTTATCATCTGGCCGCTCGCGGCATAATCGGGACAGGAAATATATGGCTGTTCAATTTCCTCTACAAGCAGGAGTTGCGATTTCTCGTTCTCAGAGAGCTCATTTGTCACCAGGTTAAGAACGTCAAGACTGACCTGGTACTTCCCGGGTCTGGTATAGCAATGCTCCACAACAGGTCCGGTGGCGGTATCCCCATCACCGAATTTCCAGTTGTACCTGAATGGTATCGAATCATATTTGACGGCATTTTCTTCAACAAATTCGTAGCAATAACTATTCTTTTCAAGTGTATCGCATGACAGTTTTCTGGTAACATTCATGCTGAACTCGTAAATATCGTCGTTCCTGATGCGGTTTGATGAAAAATAACCTCTCTGCAGGTCGGGCTGAGCCACAAATGCAAAGTCATCACCAGGCGAATTGACAGGTTCTGATAACCTTACCGGAGTGCTCCATGATCCATTTTCTCTGGTTGAATAGTACACATCCAGGCCTCCCTGGCCACCGGGCCTGTTCGAGCTGAAATAAAGCCTGCCGGAATTATGGATGAACGGATAATTTTCATTTTCGGGTGAATTCGCTTCAGGCCCCAGGTTGACAGGGTTACTCCATTCACCGTTGATCATTTCACAATAATAGATGTCGGATCTGCCCTGACCCCCGGGCATGTCGGATGAAAAGAAAAGGTATCTGCCGTCGGGGCTTAATGAAGGCTGACCCATATCGTACCGCGGATCATTGAACCGGAAAGGCCGGATATTCTTTAATTCGGTTCCGGTTAGCTCGCCTGTGAAAATGCCTATATGATTTGTGAAACTCCTTCGCTTTGATGGTGCTCCGGTTTCGATTTCGCTTGTGAAATAGACAGTCCTGCCATCAGCAGCAATGCAGAGGGGACCATTATTAAACTGGAAGCTGCGTTCGCTGTTCAACCCTACTGGTTTTTCCCACCCCGAAGTATCCTTTCTGGCTACAAAATAAAAATTATAGAGCCTCCTGTTATCGAAGGATGTCCGGTCCTTGATCCCGCTGAAACGCCTGTCAGAACAAAAGATTATTCCGTCACGCACGATTACGGGGGATATTTCGCTGAAACCCTGGTAATTAAAAGGCATACTTGTGACCGAGTAAACTGAAGTTTCCTGCCCCTGCAAAGTCAGGCAGGAAAATATCGCTAAAAGCCCACAATATGTTATTTTCAGTCCTTTCCTCATACTACTCAGAAATACCGCGGATTTGCTGCGCTTACTTTGTACCGGAATTCGTATCTCAGGACAAATTCAGTCGATCCCTTTGAGAATGAATTCAGCCTTCCGAACGGATAATCGTACGAAAATCCGAACAACAGCTGATCGTTAAGCTGAACCTGCAGGATCCCGACGGCAACATGCTCCGAGAATCTCCATGAGCCGCCCACCCAAACCATATCGGCTATTATAAAGTTGCCGTTCAGATCAAACTGGGATAGTTTCCTGGTTTTCTCAAAAGAGTAATCGATCAGCATTGAAGGTTTGAATTTCAGCAGAGGCGATAATGTAACAAGTCCCCCTGCGGAGAGAACCATTTCATACTGACCGAAACTGTGGTACGGAACGGCTGATCCGTTGCTGGTCCGCCGGTAGCTCAGGAACGCCGGTACAGAAAATCCTGCAAAAAACCTCTCCTCCGAATAATAGACACCTGCACCCGAGTTTGGCAGAACAAGTGGCCTGTCGTTCGTCCTGAAAACCGGATCATCCTGATCATTAAGCACCAGACCGGTGTAATCGGTATTTGAAATATCCGCACCGGCTTTTAGCCCGAAGGAGAGCTTCCCTTTCCTCAGTTTTATATGGTACGCGTAATCTGCATAAATGCTTGTTGATTTTGTTGTGCCGAACTGCATGAACTGAGCCAGTATGCCCAGCCCCACCTTGTCGTTTTTCAAAGGTGAATGGACTGAAGTCGTCTGCAGAAGCGGCGAGCCCTTTGTTCCCATCCATTGCATCCTGTATGAAAGGAATGCACTCAGTACACCCCTGGTCCCTGCATAGGCGGGGTTGATAACCAGTCCGTTCTGAAGGTACTGGCTGTAAACCGGGAATCCGAGGTTGATCCGTGAAGAATCGGCCTGCTGGGCCGAAAGTGTGTATCCGGCAACAGAAAGCGTGAGGATGAACCCGACACGCTTTAAAATCGTTTTCCTGATGATTTGCGATATGTTGCTGTTAAGGATCACTGCTTAAAATCGCTTTAATATTATGAAACCGTTTTTTTTGAACACCTGGTCGTTTCCTTTGGATACGATCCTGAGCAGGTAATAATAAGTCCCTTCAGGAAGATCGCTACCGGACGAATTTTTACCGTCCCATTCCGTCCATTCATTCCCGTCGCGGTTTGATG
>JBAVOD010000405.1:0-5355 GCA_049691735.1 Bacteroidales bacterium | reverse complement strand
TTTATTATATTTATATGTTCCTGAGAAAGTCGCTATCCATATACAATTGTTATTATCAGCCTTGACATCGTTTACTAATACTCCAATTCCAGGGTTTTCAGATTTAATGGTTCCAAAACAATCATTATCCGGTATATAATAGCAGACGCCTTCGGAGGTTCCGATCCAGATCCACCCGTCTCTATCTTCGCATATTGATGTAACGTAATTATTTAAAAGGCTGTTGGAAACTGACGGGCTATGGAGGAAGATCTTAAACTGAAAACCATCAAACCTGGTCAGCCCCTCCTTGGTACCAAACCATATAAAACCTCTTCGATCCTGTATGCACGCTACCACAGTATTGTTCGACAAACCGTTATCATTCCTGTAATGTCTGAAATAATAGGGTCTGCCGTTCGTCACCACAGATAATAATGAGACAATAAATGATATGAAGAATAATCTCATTTTGTCTAAGAGAACTTACTTTGGAGGATTGAAAATTACTCAAATATAGCTTAAGGTCATCTAATAATTTATCAATTCCTTTTGAAAATCGTTCAGGGTCCGGCAATAAGGTCATAGATAACAGTTTTTGACGAGGCCGTCTCAAAACAGAGTTCCCTTCGCTTTGCTGCTAATGACAAGTTAGAGAATATTAGTCTGACACGATTCTCTGCGGAAATCAGCGTTAGTCTCTGCGGAAATCTGCGAGAAATTTTTAAAAAGTGATATCAAAGTGATATCAAAGTGATATCAAAAGGTCCATACAGAAGGCCATGTTATAACGTCGCATGTCGGATGACCATTTATTCGTAATATTCCCACCAGCCTATCGGCATATTTTCTATATTTATGACCGACTGTAAACAACCTCACATAAGTCAACATGCAGATAATAAGTTTTAAAGAACCTCTTCGGGATTCAAATGATTTACCCTGGTCAGGATTTGCTTACTAATTCGATATAAATGAAAATTAAAACCTTTTCAGTTGCTGCAATGATGTTCATTATCATTGGACTAACTTGTACTATCGAGGCAATGGATATTCCACAGGCAGCAAGGAAGCCTGATAAAATGAATGAGTTGAGAATCAATAAAAATGGCCGCACGCAAATATTATTCGATTCATCGTGGCGATTTCACCCGGGAGATATCCGGGATGCAGAAACGAATGATTTCAATGATTCATCATGGCGATCCTTAAATCTGCCTCATGACTGGAGCATAGAAGATATCCCCGGCAACGGCATTCCTGTCGATTCAAATGCTGTTGGGGGTTCAAGCACAGGGTACCTTGTCGGAGGAACAGGGTGGTACAGGAAAACATTTTATGCAGGCGATGAAATCAGAGGAAAATGTGTCACTGTCCGGTTTGACGGCGTTTACATGAATGCTGATATCTGGCTCAATGGTCTGTTTCTCGGGACCCATCCTTATGGCTACACCGGTTTTTCATATGATATAACTTCAAAACTCAATCGGGGCGCTCTTAATACCCTTGCAGTAAGAGTAAAGAACGAAGGACGTAACACACGGTGGTACAGCGGATCAGGTATATACCGCCATGTCTGGATCGCTGCGACTGAGCAAGTGCATGTTGATCAATGGGGTACATACATTACTACACCTGAAGTTTCGGATGATTTCGCAAAGGTCAACGTTAAAACAAATATCCTGAATGAATCGGCTGATGAGATTGATGTTCTTCTTGTTACACGTGTGCTGAAAAATGATGGGTCGGAAGTTGCGGAGGAGGAATCGGGCCGGAAAATATCACGAAAGTCCGGTAATGAGTTTCAGCAGGATCTGAATATCGCCGGGCCCCTTTTATGGTCCGTTGATTCACCTGCGCTTTACACAGTTATAAATGAAGTATACACTGTTAATGGCAATAAACGTTCAAAATTGATCGACCGTACCGAGAATACATTCGGTATCAGGAGTATTTCAGTAAGTGCGGAGAAGGGATTTTTACTGAATGGCAAGCCGCTGCTGATGAAAGGCGGCTGCATGCATCATGATAACGGACCACTTGGAGCAGCAGCTTTCGACAGGGCTGAGGAAAGGAGAGTCGGGCTTATGAAAGCTGCCGGTTTTAATGCGATCCGCTGCTCCCATAATCCTCCCTCGCCTGCCTTCCTGGAGGCCTGTGACCGTGTTGGAATACTTGTTATCGATGAGGCATTTGATGTATGGAAAGAGCAGAAAAACAAAGACGATTATCACCTTTATTTTGATGAATGGTGGCAGAAAGATTTGAGCAGCATGATACTTCGCGACAGGAATCATCCTTCAGTGATAATGTGGAGTATCGGCAATGAAGTTCCTGAAAGGGGGAAACCGCAAGGGGCTGCCCTGGCTCAAACACTTGCCGGCTTTGTCAGAAAATTGGACCCCACCCGTCCTGTTACTGCTGCAGTCAACTTTACCACTCCGGATAAAGATCCGTATTTCGCGGCCCTCGATGTTTGCGGTTATAATTATGCTGTAGATTATTACGTGAACGATCATAACCGGCTTCCTGAGAGGATCATCCTTGGGACAGAATCCTTTCCAAAGCAGGCATTTGAAAACTGGATGGCAGTTATTGACCATCCATGGGTTATCGGCGATTTTGTCTGGACCGGTTATGATTACCTTGGCGAGGCAAGCATCGGGTGGCTGGAATTTGCTTTCAAGACCAGCTTTTATCCCTGGACTTATGCTTATTGCGGAGACATTGATGTGTGTGGATGGAAAAGGCCTCAGTCATTTTACCGGGATGCCCTCTGGAAACCTGATCAACTTTCGGTTTTCGTAAAGTCTGTACCGGGGTTAAGGCTTAATCCGGTAACTAAGGTTGAGAGCCGGTGGTCATGGCCTGATGAAGTGGCAAGCTGGAACTGGAAGGGATATGAGGGCAGGACATTTGAAATAAAAGCTTACAGCTCATGTGAAGAAGTAGAATTATTTCTCAATGGCAATTCTCTGGGAAGAAAAAAAACCAACCGGGAATCGCGGTTTACAGCTGATTATAATGTAAAGTATTCTCCAGGTATTTTACGTGCTGTGGGTTACAGAAATGGCACGATCGTAAACTCATATGAACTTCAGACAACCGGCGAACCCCTGAAAATATCTCTTACCGCCGACAGGGAAACTATTAAGGCTGATGGCCAGGATCTTTGTTATGTGACTGTTGAGGTCCTCGACAGCAAAGGACTTCGAAATCCCGTTGCAGGGAACCTGATAGACTTTGAGATCGAAGGACCGGGAAGGATAATAGCTGTCGGCAGTTCCGATCCGCTGGGGAATCAAAGTTTCACACAACCGGCACGAAAAGCCTTTCAGGGCAGATGCCTGGTAATAATAAGGGCCGGCAACAAAGCCGGGGAAATAAAGCTGAAAGCAATATCTGATGGGCTCCAATCTTCTGAAATACAAATTCTTGCTTCTAATAAAAAGATCTGATTCAAGTAATTATAATATCAAGTAATTAAAGCCATAATTTAATTTAACATGAAAACTATTATTTATTCCTGCTCCCTGTTTATGTTCTTTTTCAATGGATTTTCCGGTAATAATATTCAGGGAATTGTTTATGCCGGTGAACCATCAAATAATTGTAATATTCAGGTCCGGGATATTCCACCGGCAACCACCCTGGTATATCCCGGTACTGATGGCCGCCTGGTATATGTCGCTGATAGTATGGGGAATAAGATCCCTGATTTTTCAAATGCAGGGTACAAAGGAGGCGGCGAAGCCATTCCGTATGTGGCTGTCAAAAAAGTTATCTGGCCGGTACGTGGCGACAATTCAGTCAGGATCCAGGCAGCAATCGACAGTGTTTCAGCCCTGCCGCCCGACGCTGCAGGTTTCAGAGGCGCTGTACTCCTGAAAATGGGAACCTATGACCTTGAAAAACCTATTTATATAAGAGCTTCCGGTGTTGTGTTACGGGGGGAAGGTATGAGTGATATCGGCACCATTCTCATCGGCAAAATACCGAAGGAGAAACAGGGTTCATTTTCAAGAGCAGCCCTTGTAAACATCAATGGTACAACCGGGACCACTCCACTGGAAGAAACTAAACAGATTATTACCGATAAATATGTTCCGGTTGGAGCCTGCAGTTTTAATGTTGTATCAGCCAGGGCATTCAAGCCGGGCGATAAGGTCTTTGTCAGACGTATTGGCAACCAGGACTGGATCAAAGCCATCGGAGAGGACAGCGTGAGTGCAGGAAGATACAGATGGAGGCCCTTTGATATCAGCTACGACAGGATAATCGTAGATATCAGGGGAAACACGATTACCGTCGATGCACCCATTTTCACAGCCGTTGAGACGCGCTGGGGCGGAGGAGAAATTCTAAAATATAACGATGAACGCATCGAACAGACAGGAATCGAAAACCTGCGCGGGGAGTCAGAGTATGATCCTTCAGTCAGGACAGTGGCTTATGGCAATATGGATCGTCCCTCATTTGATGACCCAAAGATCCGGTATGAAGGTGAAGAGTATTTCTCTGACGAAAATCACTACTTTAACTTTATTAATATCAGCAATGCAAAGAATGTATGGGTACGCAATATCTCCGCACTTCACTTTGCCAGCAGTGTCGTGCAAAGCAACGCAGGTTCAAAATGGATCACGGTGCAGGATTGTGAGTCAAGGGAACCGGTCTCAATCAGACTGGGAGCCAGGCGATTTACCTACCAGATGAACGGCCAGCTCTGTCTTGTCCAAAGGTGTTTATCACAGAAAGGGAGACATTCGTTCGTTTTACAGGGTTCGGCTGCAAGCGGCAATGTTTACCTCGATTGCCAGGCAGTTAATCCGTATTCTACCAGTGAACCACATAACAGATGGGTGAATGGGGTACTTTATGACAATGTCCATGCTCCGCTGACAGCAAGATACTGGAAGGATATCAGCATTGGCTGGGCAGGTGCGAATATCGTATTCTGGAATTGTGAAGGCGATTATCTTATCCAGAAGCCGCCCACTGCACAAAATTATTCATTCGGACATATAGGAGTAAATGCAGTGATATACAATGCAACCTTACAGGACCTTGCCAAACCAAAGGGGCATATTGAATCAACAGACATACATGTAGCTCCGCGCAGTCTTTATCTGACTCAACTTAAAGAAAGATTGGGAGAAGTGGCCGTAAAAAAAATAATAACAAAAGGTCAGACCTGGGAATAGCCAAATAATTGATTTATCTGTTATGAAACCTAATAATTTCTTTCTTACTGCATTGATGTTGTTGATCAACGTGTCATTTATCAGTGCGCAGGATTTACCCCCCACTACAACGCTGGTTTATCCCGGCACTGATGGTAAGTTAGTATATATCGCCGACGGTCTGGGTAATAAA
>JBAVOD010000404.1:0-3167 GCA_049691735.1 Bacteroidales bacterium | reverse complement strand
GGTAACGACCAGGATCCCTTATAATGAACTCGTAAGACTTTATAAAACCGCTGCAGCCCTTATTATACCGCTGAGAAACAAAGATCAGGACCGCGCACGGTTCCCGCATAAGCTGGGCGAATACTGTGCATCGGCACGGCCCATTATTACCGACAGGGTAGGTGAGATCTGCAACTATTTCGATGAGACAAATTCATATTTGTGTCAGGATTATGATAAACTGGAATTTTCGAAGGCCATGATTAATGTACTGGAGTATCCTGAACAAGCCGGACGGATCGGAAGGAATGGTTATCTGACAGGCCTTAAGCATTTCAATTACAGCAGTTACTCAAAAAACCTGGCAAGCCTGTTCAGTTAAAGATGAAAATAATCCATTTTATTTATGAACTTGTTCCCGGAGGTGCAGAACGCTTTGTAACGGACCTTGTCAATGAGCTCGCAGAGGATAATATCGCTTTATTATATACTTTGCGTGATGATACTGAAGGGGATAAAGGATTTTATGTACCTGATTTAAGCAAAAAGGTAATATACAGAAACCTGAAAATAAGCAGAGGATTCAGTCCATGGCTTATATTTAGATTCTACCGGATTCTCAGAACTGAAAAACCGCATGTTGTCCACTGTCATCTTAACCTTGTGAATTATTTCTTTCCTCTTTCGGTGATCTTCAGAGGAAGGATAAAATTCATTTACACCGTTCACAACGCTGCCGAGACTGAAGTAAATTCACTGATTGAAAAATATGTGATGAGGTTTTTTTTCAAGCACGGGTTCTTTACGCCGGTCGCCATATCGGATGAGACAAAAATTTCCTTCCGGGCTTTCTATGGGATCGATCGCATCCCTCTTATTTATAACGGCAGGAAATTCAGTGGGAGATCGAGGGAATTTGAAAAGGCAGCGGCTGAGGTCGAACGCTTTAAAAAGTCAGTCAATACAAAGGTATTCAGCCATGTATCGCGGTACGACGAAAAACAGAAGAACCATTCCATGCTTGTTTCCGTTTTCAACAGGTTACGGGCCGAAGGGTGTGATGCAATCCTTCTGGTAATAGGTAACGGATTTGAGAATGCCGTCGAGCTTAAGGAACTGGCAGGTGATAATATCCACTTTCTCGGCATCAGATCGAACGTCAGCGATTATCTGTATATCTCAGACGGACTCTGTCTGAGTTCCAACTTTGAAGGAATGCCCATATCTCTTATAGAGGCATTTGCATGTGGTTGCCCGGCAGTGTGCACTCCTGTCGGCGGAATGGTAAATGTAGTTAAGAATGGCATAAACGGATTTCTTTCAAATACCGTATCAGAATCCGATTACTATGATGCAGTTATGCAACTGATAACGAATGGGGATGAAATAGACAAAAACGGGCTGATTGAATATTATGAAAATAATTTCGGCATTGAAGAGTGTAAAGACCGCTATCTGAATCTTTATCTTAAATCTGAGCGATAAATAATCCACGCCTATACCTGATAGGTTTCCCAACAGAGTATGATCACGGTAATTTGAAGATTGCTTAAATATGAAGGTATTATTATCAAACAAATTCTATTATCCAAAAGGAGGCTCTGACATTTACATGCTTGAACTTGAGAAATTACTAAAGACAAGAGGGCATGAAGTGGCAGTATTTTCAATGCAGCATCCGCTAAACCTCAAGTCGGAATTCTCAGATTATTTCCCATGTGAGATCGACCTGAACCGGCAGAAGGTCGGAAAAGTGACCCCGGCTCTGATCAGGCCTTTCGGATCGGCTGAGGTACGTAAAAAATTCAAAAGTCTGTTAACTGACTTCAAACCCGATATTGTACATCTTAACAATATTCATTCACAGTTGTCGCCAATCCTTTCCGTCCTTGCCCAAAGCCTTAAAATACCGGTTGTCTGGACATTGCATGACCACAAGCTCCTGTGTCCGCGTTACGATTGCATGAGGCGGAACAAACCATGCGAGCTCTGTTTTTACAATAAGCTGAACGTTATCAGGTACAGGTGTATGAAAGACAGCCTGATGGCAAGTCTGGTCGCGTATGCAGAGGCGATAATCTGGAATAGGCGGAAGATCAGCAGGTCGACGGGCATTTTCATATGTCCCTCCGTATTCCTGCGCGACAATCTGGTCAAGGGAGGCTTCGATGAAAGCCAGATGGTCCAGCTTCCTAATTTCATCGATGAGGAACGGATAAACGGATCACCGGTGTTGAGAGGGGAATATTATTGTTTTGTGGGGAGATTATCAAAAGAAAAAGGTATTGAAACACTTCTAAAAGCAGCTGCTGAACTTCCTCAGTACAACCTGAAAGTAATTGGATCAGGCCCTCTTGAAAACACGCTCAAAGAGAATTACAGCAATTTTCATAATATAGAATTTCTGGGACATAAATCCTGGGATGAGGTCAGTACCTTCCTGGTGAACTCCATGGGAATGGTTATTCCTTCAGAATGCTATGAGAACAATCCTTTGAGTGTTATTGAATCACTCAGTTGTGGCACGCCGGTAATCGGTTCAGGGATAGGAGGGATACCCGAACTTATAAGTGAAGGGAAGAATGGCTATATTTTTGAAACCGGCAATGTTG
This sequence comes from Bacteroidales bacterium, assembly GCA_049691735.1. Classification (GTDB taxonomy): domain Bacteria; phylum Bacteroidota; class Bacteroidia; order Bacteroidales; family VadinHA17; genus LD21. The sequence goes on along the minus strand of JBAVOD010000404.1, from coordinate 576 downwards.
ATCAACTGCGCGACATGATAAAGAAGTTGTTCACCGGTAGTTTAAAAATCACCAATAGGGAAATAGCATCTGACGCAATTGCAAAGTTCAGTTCAACAGTTTATTATGATGAATTACTGAAAATATATGACAAATTGGTGTCCAACAATTAATAGGCGTATTTGTTAAACTATAGGAAACGTGTCATCTGTCATACGCCAAATAAATAATAATGAAGATCATTCTGGTCAACTATAGGTATTTCAATTCAGGAGGCCCTGAGAGATACCTTTTCAACATAAAGGAGCTGCTTGAGCGTAATGGCCATACTGTAATTCCTTTCAGCGTAAAACATACGCAGAATAGAAGGTCTCACTACGAAGACTATTTCCTTAGCCCAATAGGAAAAGGTGACATAACCTATTTCGGACAAAGTAAAAAAACCGATATTCAGGATCTTTTTAAGTATTTTTTCAGGATGTTCTACTCTTTCGAAGCTATAAATAAATTTAAAAAGCTTGTCAGAGATACGTCTCCTGATCTTATTTATGTGCTTCAATATCAGAATAAACTATCTCCAAGTTTCCTCTGCGTTGC
>JBAVOD010000403.1:0-5802 GCA_049691735.1 Bacteroidales bacterium | reverse complement strand
GGTAATTACTTTTCCTCATGCTCCTGAATAAAAAAAGATATCCGGGGAATTTTGCAATTTCAAATATGAGTAACCGTTAATAAAAATTGTCAGATAATTTATAATTTTAGATCACGTAAATCCCTACTATTAACTAATTTATAATTTGAAGGTCTATGAGTGAAAATGTTTCAATCAGTCCGGCTGGAGAGAAATTCCCGTTGCCGAAATCAGAAGATTACAAAGCAGAATTTGAACGCCTGCAGGAACGCGTTGCAAGCGAACGCGCCAGAAACCGCGAGATCGTTGTTGTAATGGGGGTCGGGTTTGTAGGTGCTGTAATGGCTGCAATTGTGGCTGATACTGTAAATAAAGATGGTGAACCTTCAAAATTTGTCATCGGGATGCAGCGCCCAAGCGCACGCAGTTTCTGGAAAATACCTCTTCTGAACAGGGGTGTTTCGCCTGTTAAAGCTGAAGATCCCGAGGTTGATCCGATGATCGCCAGGTGTGTCAATGAGAAAAAAACCCTGATTGCAACCTACACATATGATGTGCTGAAGCTTGCCGATGTGGTTGTTGTTGACGTTCAGTGTGATTATATAAAAGAGGAGCTGGGTAACGTACGCAGCGGAAACACGGATATGGCTGCCCTGGAATCATCCTTGCATGTGATTGCAGAGCGGATACCGCCCGATGCACTTGTCCTCATTGAAACAACAGTTGCACCCGGAACCACGGAGCAGGTGGCCTGGCCGATCATGAAGAAAGTTTTCAGGAAGAGAGGGATCACATCCGATCCTCTTCTGGCTCACAGCTATGAAAGAGTTATGCCCGGCCGGAATTATGTTGCCAGCATACGCGATTTCTGGAGGGTCTGCAGCGGGATCAATGACATGGCCAGAGAAAGGGTTGTCAGATTTCTGAGCGAGGTACTCAACACCGCCAAATTCCCGCTGACAGTAATGGACAGGCCGATTGAATCGGAGACTGCCAAGATTGTTGAAAACAGCTACCGTGCTACTATTCTTGCTTTTCTTGATGAGTGGAGCACTTTTGCCGAACGTAACGGCGTCGATCTTGTTAAGGTCATAAAGGCGATCAAAGTGCGGCCGACCCATAACAACATTATTTTCCCCGGCCCGGGAATAGGGGGGTACTGTCTTCCGAAAGACGGTGGACTTGGCCTCTGGGCATATAAACATATTCTGGGTTTTGAGGACGATATCTTCAAAATTACACCAAATGCAATTGATATAAATGATACACGCGGGCTGCACGTTGGCCAGCTTACAAGGGATGCTTTGAGGAACATGGGGCAACCCATAGCCGGAACTGAGATCCTGGTACTGGGGGCTGCCTACAGGGAAGATGTCGGAGATACCCGTTACAGCGGTTCGGAGATCGTTATAAGGAAACTTACCGAGATGGGTGCTGAGATCAGGGTGCATGATCCTTACGTCGAGCACTGGTGGGAGTTCGAACAGCAGGATACATTTCCGGGGATCGGCCAGAGCAAATCACGCTTTTTCCGCAACCAGGAAAAGCTGAAGGAAACGCGGGTGGAACAGGACCTTGCAAAAGCACTTGGGGGAGTCGAAGCAGTAATTTTTGCAGTACCGCATAAAGCCTATCTTGAACTGGATCCTGACTGGCTTGTGAATACCATTGGCCAGCCTGCTGCTATAATTGACTGCTTTGGAATTCTTACCGACGACAGGATAAGACGCTATTTCCAGCTTGGATGCGAAGTCAAAGGATTAGGCAGGGGACATATTCAGCGGATCAAGGAAGAAATACGAAAAGGGTAGAAGAAAATCAGGTGCTCAATAAAAGATTATGGCCGATAACGAAGGGTTGAGGCGTGAAATAGGGACGTGGGGACTCGTTGCCAATTCAGTCAATATAATCATAGGTGCCGGAATTTTTATTTTGCCGGCGCTGGTTGCAGAACGGCTTGGAACCGGCAGTATCTGGGCATATATTATTTGCGGCCTGCTGATGATCCTGATAATGCTTTGTTTTATCGAGGTCGGAACCTGGATCACAGTAACCGGCGGAGCTTACACCTATATTGAAAAAGCCTTCGGAAAGTTTTCGGGATTCCTGACGGCAGCCATTTTCATTTTCGGTGCCGCTGTAATGGCTAATGCTGCTGTAGCAAATGGTTTGGCCGACACGCTGTCGTATTTAATCCCTGCCTTTAAAAAACTGTGGGTCAGGATCGTGTTCTTCGCCGTTATGTTCGGAGGCCTTGGTTATTTCAATGTCAGGGGACTGAAAAACGCTATGTTGATAGTCAAATTCAACACTGTTGCCAAAATGGTTCCGCTGCTGATGATCATTATTTTCGGATGGTTTTTTATCAAATCATCCAGCCTTGTTTTTACTGCCGGGAATTCGGTAAAGGACATTGGTGAGGTATCGCTTATCCTTCTTTTTGCGTTTGTCGGGGCTGAAACAGCACTTAATGTCGGCGGTGAGATAAAAAAACCTGAAAAGACCATCCCCAAAGGAATAATAATCAGTGTATTACTGGTTGTTGTAGTTTATATTTCAGTACAGGTCGTTGTGCAGGCAATACTTGGCGGATCGATAACTGAACACAGTGATGCACCCCTGGCCGAGACAGCAAAAATAATGTTCGGATCGGCCGGGGCGCTGATCATAGTTGTGGGCGCTACATTTTCGATGTTCGGCAATATAAGCGGGATGGTATTAAATATGCCCAGGATCCTGTTTGCAGCTGCAAGGGACAAGGTCTTGCCATTTGGCTCCCTTGCAAAGATCCATCCATTGTTCAGGACACCGTGGATATCCGTTATTCTGTATTCGGTGTTAGGTTTCATCTTTGCATCTACAGGCGAGTTCAGGCAACTTGCCATGCTTTCGAGCGCTTCATACCTGCTCATTTACCTTGGCGTGGTCCTGTCACTTCTAAAATTCAGGCTGACCGGGGAGCTTCGGCCGGCTTCACGCAGGATACTGACCGGATATATAATACCTTTTATATCTGCAGTGGCAATTATCTGGATATTGTCACATCTGCCTGCAAACGAGCTCACAGGGATGGGAATTTTTATTCTTGCCTCAGGCGGTGTCTATTTTATAATGACTCTGGCAGGTTCCCGGTCGAGGGCCCGGAAACAGGGTTGAAGTTGCCCGGGCTGACAGGACCCGGAGGCAGGACACTATAACCACAGTTTTGAGAGGAATACAATACCAAGCAGAGCCAGCAGGATACCATAAAATCGTTCAAGCCTGCTGGCTTTTGAATGAATTGCAACTTTTGCACCGATATACGACAAAGGTACAGAGCCGAGTGCCAGGAATAATGTAACAATCCAGTCAATATGCCCCAGAAACGCATGGACAATGGTTCCCGGGATTGCCAGCACCATCGACACTGCCAGCGAGCATGCAAAAGCTTTTTTAATAGGTTGTCCGAGGAAACGTGAATAACTGGGGGCCAGCAGGAATCCGCCCGAATTGGCAAGCAAGCCCGATATCAGACCGACAAAGACCGCAACAAGAACAAGTTTAATATGCCATGTAACCGATTGTACCGGACCTGAATGCTCTTCAGTATCAACGGGGCCTGACCTTTCATGCGGATAAAGGAGGAAGCTGAAGCCGAATCCAAGCACTAAAAGCCCGGTAAGGATCAGCAGAGGTTTTGATCCCGTAAGATCCGTAAGATATGAACCGGCTATTGAAGCAGGTATGCCGGCAATAATACTCCAGATAACTATTTTAAGATCGAGAAGTTTTGATTTCCTGTATTCGAGCGATGCTATCAGAGTTCCGGGGATCGTCGCAGGCAGGGGAGAAGCGATGGCTACAAAACCCGGTATTCCGATCAGGCTGAGCATAGGCGTGGCGATGGCGCTGCCTCCCTTTCCAAAGAGACCGCCAAGAAATCCGATTATTATCCCTACGAGGAATACCCCTGCATAACGAATGTACATACAATGAATAACAATAATATTGACGTAATGGTAATCCCGGGTCATAGATCAGCACTGAAATCCTTATTCGCTGATGGACGCTGAGTTAGACATAGTGTTACGCAGAGCAGAACATTTATACCAACAGTCAATAAATCTGATTTTGATATCATTTTGATATCATTTTGATATCATTTTAATATCATTTTAATATCATTTTAATATCATTTTGATATCGTCTTTATCATCTGTAAATTGAGGATTTATTCCGCCCGCTACGGGGCTGATCAGCATGTTTGATACGATACGCAGGGCGCTGCCCAGCGCTAAAACCTTACGCCCCTGACGGGGCTGAAAGCAATATAATACATTTGCAGCAACAAAATTAGAAACTTTTTGTCTGAATATCAGGCCGCTACAAGAATCTGTCAGATTTTTATGCAGCTCCGTAATAAAACGCAGGGCGCTACCCCTGCGCTAAAATCTTACGCCCCTGACAGGGCTTACTCCGGACCGCAACTTAAAAAAACATTATAAAATATTATATATCAGTATGTTACAATAATGTTTCTTTTATATGGCAGGGTAGGGGATGGCTGGGAAAAAAAGGGAGAGCCAGGCAGGAGATTTAAAAGGCCGTAGGCCTTATATACGTTAACGTCGGGCGAAGCCCGGCGATAAAACCTCTCGATAAACAAAGCCCCGTAGCGGGCGCAATTACGGGAAGGGCAATTATGGAATTAATAATAGAAGATGCTTTGACATAAAATCTGCCGATATCGAACCCGGCTGAAGCCTCGTCGATATCTGATTTTATGTCAACCAGCAGAGCTGGGCGCAAAAACTGGTGAGAATGGAATTGAGAGAAATAAATGTCCTATAATAGTTATTATGTAAAATAGGGAAAATTTAACAGTCAGATAATCATGAATTTAAGAGAAATATCGGCCCCTGTTCGAATGACCTGTAAAAATTCGGTTTTTAAGCAGGTATCTGTGCGAAGTGTCATACGATGTCAATTCAAAGGACCCTTCGCAGCCGGGTCAACCTGCGCAAATTGAACTAAAGGTTAAGATAGTAATTAATGAATCTTACGGAGGTTGTGTCCAGAACCGGCAGACTGGGAACTGAAAACAGATTGAATTCCGGCGAAGTAATATTACCCCACTTCGAAGTGCGGATCAGGCTGTATCCGTTCCTTGTTGCCGCAGCAATTATTACAGGGTCATCAGCTCCATCTCCATATGGCAGCGATAATGCTGTGATTTCCCTCAGAATGTGCCCGTCGATGAGCTTTTTTGACTCACCAAACTCGTAATCAAGAAATGCATTATACTCAGTCTCAGTTCCAAAGTTGGCCCGGCTTGCAAGCAGGAATCTGTGCGAAGTGGTATGCGACTCGAATTCAAAGGGCCGTACTCCGCCGGGCTGCATGTAGCCGCTCATTTCTTCGACTTCATCCCAGTTAACGTAAGGACTGGACCCGACCATATCGGTACAAAGGAAGAATGTGGCCTTCATCCCGTACTTAAGAAGTAATGGCTTTACCAGCGTATACCAGGACCTGTCGCCGTCATCGAATGTGAGAATAATTGAATTTTGAACCGGCATCTCCCCTGTTACTGCTATGTTTTCCAGGTCGCTGAAAAGCAGTACGTTAATATTATTATCCCTGATATATCTTAGGTCCCCCTCAAACTTATCTACCGTTCTTTCGTACTCATTTGCCGGGGCTCCGTCAACTATGCTGTGATACATCAGTACCAGCACTTTACCATTACCCACAGGTAAAGGATTATCATCGCGGCTACAGCTGATGGTTGTAACTAAAATAAATATAAACCAGAGCAGGTGTCTCTTTTGCATAGGTCCATAT
>JBAVOD010000402.1:0-3396 GCA_049691735.1 Bacteroidales bacterium | reverse complement strand
GTTTCCCTTTGATTTTTTTCCCGGTCGCACTTATAACAAGCTGTTCCTTAAGATCAAAGATCTGAGGGACCTTATAAAGTGCAAGGTGCCGGGCACAGTGCTGCTGTAATTTTTCTGTCATTGTATCTTTCCCGTCACTGGTCCTTATAACAACGGTTGCTTTAAGTGCTTCCCCGAGAAGCTCGTCATCAACTCCCTCAATTGTACAATCGACGACTTCAGGGAGCTCAAGAATGACTGCCTCAATCTCTTTGGGGCTTATCCTTTTGCCGCCCACTTTTATTATTTCCTTCTTCCTTGCCGTAAGGAAGATGTAACCGTCGCTGTCGACCGTACCAAGGTCGCCTGTGAAAAGCCAGCCATCGCGGATGGCATTCCTGGTTCCCTCCTCATCAGCGAAATACCCGATCATAATATTATCCCCCCGTGCAATTACTTCGCCGGTCTCTCCGGGTTTGATATCTCTGCCTTTCTCATCGATAACCCTGAGCTCCACCCCGGGTATGCCTTTTCCCATTGAGCCTTTCCTGGCTTCATAAAGTTCAGGCGGCAGATAAGATAACCTGGCGGTTGCTTCAGTCTGGCCGTACATAACAATGAATTTGATTTCGGGATGACTGGCCCTGAATTCATCAATGAAAATAGGGGCAAGCTTTCCGCCGGCCTGGGTCACATATTTGAGGTCGGGAAATCTTGTGGTTTTGAAATTATCCGACTTTCTGAGAAGGATCTGAAAATGGCTAGGAACGCCGGCAAACCCTGTGCATTTGTATTCCAGCAGATTCTTCATTATTCCTCCCAGGAAAATGAACGAATTATTGAAAACTATCGATCCTCCTGCCCTGAGATGCGTATGAAGAAGCGACAATCCATAGCAGTAATAGAATGGTAGCACTACCAGCATCCTGTCATCTGAAGTCAGCTTAAGATAAGTTATTATCGACGCCGTGTTGGCAATCAGGTTCTTGTGCGAGATCATTACACCTTTCGGGATCCCTGTCGAACCTGATGTGAAAATGATCTCAGCACATGATTCACTATCAGTATCCGATCTGTTCAGTGCCTGGCCGTTGTACTCCGCATCGCTTATCGAGTCGGGGGAAATACATCTTAAATCACTGATCGCCAGCTTGCGTTCAATATCCCTTGTGGTAAAAACAAGCACCGGATTTGTAAGTCCTGAAATATATGACAGGTTCTCTTTCTCAATATTCGGATCAAGAGGAATACAAACATTGCCCGAAGCAATAATTGCAAAGTAAGCGGTAAGGAAAAACCTGTTGTTGGCCGACAGCAGGATGATATTTTTCCCTTTTCCGAATTTGCCTGTCAGGTAGGAACCAAGGGAAAGCGAAGAATTGTACAGATCGCTGAAGCTCACATTTTCTTTGCCGACCAGGAATAGCTTATCCAGTTGGGATGTATTTTCGAAAAAGTAGTCAAAGGCATTCATTTTCAAAAAATATGTTATAAAACATAATATTCCCTGACGGGCGGCATTCTGAGATATTCAGTGGTTTTGCGCTTACGCTCAAAATTCCTGTAGAGAGCTTCCACCCTCTCTGTCGTTTCATCCATTACGCCGGCCACTTCTGCGGCAGGGTATCCGTTCTCATAGGCATACCAGTATATATCCATTAGCCTGAAGGGAAGCTGGTAGAAAAACTCTTCCTGAGTCTGGGTTGCCGAATAGGTGTCAGTTGTGGGTGTTCTATCGATTATATCCTGTGGGACTCCCAGATGTTCGGCCAGCTGGTAAACCTGCGTTTTGTAAAGGTTCCCGATAGGCATAACGTCTGCCCCTCCGTCGCCGTACTTCACGAAAAATCCCTGTTCCTGTTCATGTTTGTTGGGTGTTCCGATAACCGCGTAATGGAGTGCCTCAGCATGGTAGTACAGGATTGACATCCTTGAGCGCTGTTTGAAGTTGGAAGCTGCCACGATCTGAAGATAATCCCTGACATTCAGTATTTTGTCACGGGCATTGCCTTTCGGGTCTATCACAGTAAGTGTAAAGACCGGAGGCAGGTTGCTGTAAAGGCCGCTTTGCCTTATACCGATCTTCATTTTGAAGGTTGCCGGATCGTAGTCGTCAAAGACTCTTTTGACAGCTTCATCACGCCTTTCATAGCACCTGTAGCCTGTAAGCGCGTCGGTTATTTCCTCCTTTAGAGTCCTCACTCCGAACTTCCCTGCAAGTTCAAGAGCAAGTTCCTCGCTGTCGGGGCTTGAGTCCTTCTCAGGCATAATGATACCAACAACCTTTTCAGGACCAAAGGCTTTAACTGAGAGTGCCAGACAAACTGAAGAGTCAATTCCACCGCTTATCCCGACTACGCCTCCGTTTCGTCTGAAATTGATGAGAACGTCATTCCTTAGCTTCTCAGTTACCCTGCTGACTGCATCCTCAACGTTTTCAAGCAGTATCAGCTCCCTGGTAAAGGGTTTACGGTCTTTCATATAATTCTTTATTATCTTCTGTTACTTTAAGGTTGTTAAGCCCGGCGCCTGCAAATTCTTCATTCCGGCCTTCAATGAACTGCCTGTGAAGCAAGTGCGTTGAAATGACGGAGGCGATCACCATATCGTCTACTTCCGACGAGTTACCTGTCTTTTCAATTTTCAAAAGAAGGTTTGAAATTGAGTTATGATCAAAAATCCCCGCTTTCCTGAAGTACTCGGGTGACAGCATTTCCCTTACATATTCAGGCGGATCCGAAAGAAGGAAAGCACTTTTGATTGGTGCCCGGTATGCCTGTTTTGAGCGTTTAAGTATGGAGGCAGGTATTTTGTTTTTCATCAGTCTTTTCAGCAGATACTTTTCATTGAGGCCGTTAAGCTTGAAGTCACCCGGCAGCTTATTGCAGTATTCTATCACCCGGTAGTCAAGGAACGGGTATCTTCCCTCGACCGAATTTGCCATCGCCATCCTGTCGCCCTGAGAGGAGAGCAGGTAACCTGACATGAAAATTGTGGTTTCGAGCCACTGTGCCCTGGCAAGATAATCCCATTTTGCAAAATCTCCGGGAAGGTTATTTTCAAGTTCGTCAAGGGGCGAATAGCTGTTGAGTTCATTCCTGACAGGTTCGGAGAAATGTTTTTTGATATGATTTGAATTATTCCATCGCAGGAGATGTGAGTAGAAGGGATTATTAATATCCTCCAGCCTGTACCCGTAAAACATTTTGAGTATTGCCGGATTTGCCTTTTTCATCTGCGGCAGATATGGATAGAGCTTTGTAAGGAGCCGGGGCCTTATGACAGAGTCAGGCTGTCTGGCCCAGAACCTTCTGATTTTGGCTTCCTTGAAAATGTCATAACCCGCAAGCATCTCGTCGGCACCTTCCCCCGTGATCACAACCTTGATGTTGTTGTCCCTGACCAGCTTCGACAGGA
>JBAVOD010000401.1:0-2778 GCA_049691735.1 Bacteroidales bacterium | reverse complement strand
ATTAACGACAGACTAAACAAAAGAGTAATTTGCGGTAATCCTGAAAAAGCGGGACTGAAATTTGGCGTTACTCCCGAGCTGATTTTTCTGGCAATGGGCGACTTTATTTCAGACAGGGAGCTGGGACCGGCGAAGGCTGGTTGTGAAGGAGGTAAATATGTCAATAAATTTGAGGCAGGAAATAGAGTTCTGCAATACAGCATTGACTGCAGGAAGAAAAAGGTGATCGAAACTTTTTATGAAGGAGATATAAGGACAGGAGAGATAAAAATAGGCTTTGCTAAATTTTTCAGGGTTGGAAACACGACCATTCCGGGAGAGGTGGAACTGACATACGAACAAAATGGGATCAGTATAAGAATGTCCATCGAAAAGGTGGTGACAGACTGGAAGGGGAAGATGGATTTTAAAGCTGGAAGCGGATATAAAATAGTCCATTTGTAATGAGAAAAGTCCTCGCGCTTATAATTTTTGCGGGAATGTTCTTCAGGGTCTTCCCACAGACCAGGAGTGAACTGGAAGAGAAACGAAATAAAACTCTTGAGGAAATATCGTATTTTGATAACTTATTGAAGGAGACTGCAAAGGAAAAGAACGAAGGTCTGAACGAATTAAAGATAATCGGAAGTAAACTGAGCCTGAGAGAAAGTGTGCTGGGAGGACTTAAAGATGAAATTGACATGCTTAATGACAGGATCGAACTCAATAAGCTTGCCACAGAAATGATGGAAAGTGACATGTCTGTCCTGAAGAAAGATTATGAGAAAGCTCTGTTAAACTCCTATAAGTTATCTAAGGGTAATTCGGAAATAGTGTACATACTTTCAGCGAAGGATTTTAACCAGGGATATAAGCGAATGAAGTATCTTCAGCAGGTCGCGAAATTCCGCAGGAACGAAACGGAAACAATCCGGGAGCTGAAATCTGAAATAGAGATCTCAAAAAAGAAGCTTGAAGAGGATCTGGGAAGGATCTCTGATCTCAGATCAAAGGAAGAACAGCAAAAAAGTCTGCTTCAGAGTGAGCAGTATAATCAGCAGAAGATTGTAAAATCATTGGGTAATAAGGAGAAACAGCTTCAGAGAGATCTGGAAGAGAAAAAGAGGATAGCAAGAAAGATTGAAAGCGAAATAGCAAGGCTTATAGAGAAGGAAAAGGTCAAAGGTACAAAACCTGATCTTACACCTGAGCAGAAGCTAGTAAGTGACAACTTTTATGAGAACAGGGGCCGGCTGCCCTGGCCGGTGGAGAGAGGCGTGATAACAAGTCACTTTGGCCTTCAGACCCATCCGGTTTTGAAATATGTGACAGAAAACAATATCGATATTGAAATTACAAGTTCCGGTAATACGCCTGTAAGGAGTGTATTCAAAGGAGAGGTATCGAGAGTTTTTTCGATCCCGGGGGCAAATATGGCAGTGATCATAAGGCATGGCAAATACTTTACTGTTTATCAGAATATTGTGAGTGTACAGGTAAAAGCTGGCGATAAGGTTGAAACGAAACAGATAATAGGAAAGGTTTTCAGTGATTCGGATAATGGGAATAAGGCCATTCTGAAGTTTATGGTCTTTGATGAAATGGCAAAATTGGATCCGGAATTGTGGATCTCGAAAAAAAATTAGAAATTGCATAACTTTTGAAGGGTAAACCGGATAATTGCTAAAGAATGGGTGATATTTACAAACGACTGAGGATTGAATCGAAAATGTCCAATCTCAGGGTTATTGAAAATGCTATCGATGAAATTACAGGGGCGATAGGAATCAATCAGGATAACTATGGGAAAATACTGGTTGCAACCCTTGAGGCGGTCAATAATGCAATTACTCATGGAAACAAAGGAAATCCCCAGAGGCTTGTGGATGTTGAGATAACTGTTGAAAAGGATCAGATGAAGATAACCGTAACAGATGAAGGGAACGGTTTTGATCCTGCTTCAATTCCTGATCCTACAAAGCCTGAGAACATAGAGGAGTTGAGCGGGAGGGGAGTGTTCCTGATGACGAAGCTGGCTGATTCAATTAGCTTTAACGAAAAAGGGAATAGCGTCACAATGAATTTTAAGGAAGTAAATAATTGAGTATTAAGATATTCTATGACGAAGTAAAATTCAGGCTCGGGAGATCGCGGGAAATAAAAAGATTCCTTCAGAAGGTCATCAGGGATGAGAAGAAAATTCCCGGTGACCTTAATTTTATTTTTACCAGCGACCACAAGCTCCTTGAAATTAACAAGGAGTTCCTTAAACATGATTATTTCACAGATGTTATAGCATTTGAAAATAACAGAGATGATCTGATAAACGGGGAAATATATATAAGCGTAGAAACTGTAAAGAGAAATTCGCGTCTTTATTCAGTGAAAACAGAGGATGAATTTGCAAGGGTCATGATCCATAGTGTGCTTCATCTTTGCGGCTATAGTGATAAATCGGAAAGTTTAAGGAAAATAATGATTAAAAAGCAGGAACTGCTTACAGAGCGGTTAACCGGAGGGAGGGAGAGTGGACTTCAGTTATGATATAATCGTTGTGGGGGGAGGGCACGCAGGCTGTGAAGCTGCGCATGCAGCTGCCAGAATGGGGGCAAGGACCCTTCTGATCACTATGGATATGACAAAGCTTGCCCAGATGTCGTGCAATCCCGCTATGGGGGGAATTGCAAAGGGTCAGATAGTGAGGGAGATAGATGCCCTCGGGGGGATGAGCGGAATAGTGACCGACAGAAGCATGATCCAGTTCAGGATGCTGAACAGATCAAAAGGACCCGCTATGTG
>JBAVOD010000400.1:0-3055 GCA_049691735.1 Bacteroidales bacterium | reverse complement strand
GGTCTATCTGCTGCTTAATATCGGCATTCTCAGCGACTAGCTCCCTGTTCCTTGTGTTAAGTGAATCGATCTGAACAATATAGCTCTTCATTATATCCCGCATGGTCCCTATTTCACTTTTGTATTTCTTTATTAACTGGACATTGGAAGCATTGATCGATAACAGCTTATAGATCCTGTTCTTTTCACGCTGAAGGTTTGCCATAAGTGTATCATTGTCTGTTTTCAGGGTGTCATATCCATGGGCCATCAAACGGAGCTCATTTTGCAGGGAATCCTTTTCCTGGGTTAATACAGTTTCCATTTCAACCATCTTGTTCTTCTGGTCGAAGTACATGACAACCAGAAAGATCAAAGCAGCAGCCAGAATTACGGTGGTAAAGATCATTGCGATCGGCGCACCTTTTTTCTTTGGCTGTTCCACCGGGTTAATAGTACTTGTGTCTGTCATTTATTTGGTTGGGTTTAAATTAATTAATAATGCAAAAGTAATAATATCCTGATTAATTTTCAATAGAATCAATCCAATGATTAAATTTGCTTTTGAACAGGTGTTTCTTAATCAATTAATATTCAATTATATGGGGGGCTTTTTCGGAGTGATTTCAAAGACCGGCTGTGTTGAGGATGTGTTCTTTGGTACTGACTACCATTCCCACCTTGGCACCAAACGGGGAGGCATGGTCTTTATTGTTCCCGGCAACGGTTTCAGGCGGTCGATTCATAATCTTGAAAATGCATATTTCAGGAATAAGTTTGAAGATGAACTGAATAGTTTCAGCGGCAATTCAGGGCTCGGAATAATTAGCGATACTGATCCGCAGCCGATCCTCTTCAACTCCCACCTCGGAAGGTTCGCAATAGTGACCGTGAGCAGGCTGCTGAACCTTGAAGAGCTCGAAAAAAGGTTCCTGGACAGGAAAAATCATTTCACCGAAAACTTTGAGGGGAATACCAATCCTACCGAGGTAGTAGCGAACCTTATCTGTGAAAAGGAAAGTTTTGTCGATGGCATAGAAAACGTGTTTGAAAGCATCAGGGGATCGTGCTCTATGCTCATTCTTACGGAAGATGGGATCCTGGCAGCCCGCGACAAGCTTGGACGTACCCCGGTGGTTATAGGCCGGAAAGACGGAGCTTATGCTGTCGCTTCGGAAACCTGCTCATTTCCCAACATCGGATATGAAACCGAATACTTCCTCGGGCCGGGCGAAATAGTGCATATTACTTCTGATGGTTATACTCAGATAAGGAAGCCGGGGGATAAAATGCAGATCTGTGCTTTCCTGTGGGTCTATTATGGATACCCGCCTTCATATTATGAAGGGATCAATGTAGATGAATGCCGTAACAGATGCGGTTCAGCAATTGCAAAAAGAGATACCGTGGAGGCCGATTTCGTATGCGGCATACCCGACTCGGGCATTGGCCACGCAGTCGGATACAGCAACGAGAAAGGCATCCCCTTTAACCGCGCTTACTCAAAATATACGCCCACCTGGCCCAGGAGCTTCATGCCCCAGGACCAGAAACAGAGGGACCTTGTTGCCAAAATGAAACTTATTCCAAACAAAGCTGTTATTGATGGAAAAAGGATGATATTCCTTGATGACAGTATTGTAAGGGGAACACAGTTGAAAGATAACACTATCGATCTTCATAAGTGGGGAGCTGCCGAGGTTCACATGAGAATTGCCTGCCCGCCGCTTCTTTTCCCCTGCGAGTTCCTGAATTTCTCTCAGTCGAGAACGCCGATGGAACTTGCCGGAAGAAAAGCCATTTTCAATCTTGAGGGAAATGAAGTAAGTCAGGAAGTACTTAAGGAGTATGCAGATCCCGATTCGGACAGGCACCGGAAGATGGTAAAGCAGATTGCTGAAGCTCTTGGCCTCGACAGCCTTATATACCAAAGGCTCGACGATCTGGTTAAGGCGATAGGGCTTCCGAAAGAAAAATTGTGTACCCATTGCTGGGACGGCTCAGGTTATTATTAATTGTTATATGCCTGATGCGGTTCCGCTCACGAAGGGAAACACTGTGAACAGGAGAGTTTAAAATTAATAAAACATGAAATACATCGGGGCACATGTAAGCGCTGAAGGAGGTGTACAGAATGCACCTCTGAATGCAAACGCAATAGGAGCTAAGGCCTTTGCACTATTCACAAAGAATCAGAGACAATGGATCTCAAATCCTCTTTCACAAACAAGCATTACAGCATTCCGCGAGAATTGCGAAAAATATGATTATAAGCCTTTCCAGATCCTGCCTCACGACAGTTATCTCATAAACCTCGGGCATCCTGAACCCGAAGCTCTCGGCAAATCCAGGGCATCCTTCTTCGATGAGATGAAACGCTGCGAGCTGCTCGGCCTCGACAGGCTCAATTTTCATCCCGGTAGCCACCTTAACGGGATCGGAATAGACGAGTGCCTTGCAAGAATAGCCGAATCGATAAACCTGGCGCTCGACAAGACAAAAGGAGTCACCGCGGTTATCGAAAACACAGCGGGCCAGGGAACAAATGTTGGCTATACTTTTGAACAGATAAAGTTCATAATTGACAGGGTGGATGACAAATCGCGGGCAGGAGTATGCATCGATACGTGCCATGCATTTACGGCTGGCTATGATGTAAAAACTGAAAATGGTTTTAACGCGACTTTTGAAAAATTTGAACAAATAATAGGATTGGAATATCTTAAAGGCCTGCATCTTAATGACTCAAAAAAGGATTTCGGAACAAAGGTCGACAGGCACGAGAACATCGGGATCGGTTTCCTGGGGGAGGAGCCCTTCTCATTCATCGTAAACGACCCGAGGTTCGACGATATGCCTCTTATTCTCGAAACACCCGATGATTCGCTCTGGAAAGCGGAGATCGAAAAGCTTTATTCGCTTATAAAATAGTGTAATTATTTCCGCAACCTCGTTTCAACAAGCCCGGCAACCTCAGGTTCATTCAGCTTTTTCAGGGTTTCCCTGTAACCGATCTCATAAACTTCTGCAGCCTTTTCAGGATCAAGTATCTTGTAATCCTTGAGTTGCAGCGGAG
>JBAVOD010000399.1:0-12052 GCA_049691735.1 Bacteroidales bacterium | reverse complement strand
ATACTCCTTTGCACCGAAATGCCTGCCGAAGGTCCCTTTATGTAGCTGGTTTCAATATAGCCTCCTGAAAGCGTTGCCGAGAAATAGTCAGCCGAACTGCCGCTATAGGTAAGATAACCTGAAAGATCGGTTGATTTCTTCGGATCTGTTTTCAGGAACCTGTACGATGACTGAATACCCAGATTCAGGTGCGGAGTAATACGAACATTGGCATGAAGTCTGTAGCTTTGCCTGCGGGCATTTTCCCTTAGTGTATCTGTCAGTGTTTTAAACGTTTCATAATATACCGGATTTTTTCTTGCATCATATGAAGCCCCCACAGAAAAGTTTTTCATTATCCTGTAGCTTGCATAAAAGTAAAGTGAGGTAAGGTCGGGCGATGTAACCGGCTTGTTGTTCAACAATTTGAAGATGTCAACTTCAAAAGATCCGAAGAGGCTCAGTTTGTGAATTGATCCCGAGTGCTGAAAATAAAGGAATCTCCTGTCTGTTTTCCATGAATTTAACTGCTCCATGAAAGCCAGGGAAGTAGATGAATAACTACGGGATGACGAAATATCATGCGATATATAAGCTCCGTACTGAAACAGCTTCGGATCGAAGCCCCAGTCAGTATAATCAGGCCTGAATCCCCCAGCCAGGCCGAACGACAGACTTTTTACCGATTTTTCGAATACAACACCGTCAAAAGATCCGATGCTTGACAACCTGGGATTAATCTGGCGTCCAAGTTTCAGGTGTGCAGTGCTGTCGATGTCATACTTAAGGGCAAGGCTGTAGATTTTAAGACCGTTGAAGACATCATTCTTTATTTCGCTCCATGCGCCGGCCTTATGCCTGAATGAGATGTACGACTCGGCCGAATATCGCGAATTTCCGATATGCATTGCATTCAGCGACAGGGTATACCTGAACCGCTGAATATCAGCTCCCGGCGAATTTGAAAAATCGGAATATGATGCTGCTGAAATGCTTCCGTTTATCATCTGCTTTTTCCGGAGAGGCACCCCGACTTTCATTGAGGTATCTTCAGGAGTGTGGCTGACCGGCTCTTCCTTCAGGGAAGGCAGAGGCGTTTCATTCCTTACATCCGCAAGGGTTTTTATCTCCGGGACAGCTGCACTGATCCTTGGTTTTGCCAGGATCACATGCCCGACCGGGATATTCTGTCCCTGTATTGGAGTGCAGAGGCATGAGGTGGATGAGAGGTTGGTCACTACAAGTGCCGGAACAAGCTTACCTTCGTCTGAAGTATAAAGTGTATCATTTACACTAATTCCCGCAGTATTGCCAAATCTCACATAAACATTATTTGTGGAGACAAACGATACCTGCCCGTTTCTGTTCCCACCGCCTGTCTGGGCATCCAGTGCCAGGCCGGATAAAAGGAAAACAGCTAATAACAATGTCCTGTTTTTCATACCATTAATCGCCGGCATTGCCGGTGCTGTGACAAGAATAACATGAAGTGGCCGAGTACACATATCCCCTTACATCAGTATGATGCGGGTCAGTATTTCCCTGGCTGTGCTCATGGCAGCTTATGCATGTGAACACACCGTAATTCGAGGGCTGGGGATGGCAAATGCTACAGCTCGTCCATGTCCCCTGGTGCCTTCCGGAATAGATCGGAAAGAACTGTGAATCATGCTGCTTGTAGGCTGCCGGAGTCCATCCGGGATTTGTAGTATGGCAATCGGTACATGTAGTGGAGAAATTCAGGGTCTTATGTGCGGGGTTTGTGGTGTTATTGTAATCAGTAAGGTGACACGAGGAACAGACTGTTGAGGTGGAAGTATAATTACCTCCAATGTGGCACGAAGCACAGGCAACGGATGCATGGCCGAGAGTAAGCGGGAACGACCCGTGGTCGAATGTCGCAGGTGCCCATCCCGGATTTGTTGTATGACAGGTGTTGCAGGTCAGCGGGAAATTCAGGGATTTATGATTGGGATTGGTTGTATTGTTGTAATCTGTCAGGTGACATGAGGAACAGTCAGGTGAGATTGAGGTGTAATTTCCGCCAACATGACATGATATGCACGTCACAGATGCATGGCCGAGGGTAAGCGGAAAGATGCTGTGATCAAATGTCGCCGGTTGCCATCCCCTGTTCAGGGTATGACATTGTTTACAGTCGGTTGGAAAATTTGATGCAATATGGTTGGGATTTGTTGTCGCCGCATAGTCCTTCTGGTGGCATGAATAACAGTCGGATCTGGCATCCCTGTAATTGGAAGTTGTATGGCAATCGCTGCACTTGAGTGCCGAATGACCGAGGATCAACGGAAAAAAATTGTGATTGAAGCCTGCTCCGGTCCATTGAAATGAGGTCATGAGATGACAGGCTGCACAATCTTCCGAAAAGCCTGCCTGTATATGGTTCGGGTTGGTGGTTGACAGAAAATTTGTCCTGTGGCAGTCAATACAGTTAACACCCAAAACATCAAACCTGACAGGATTTTCTGCTTTATGGCACTGCTCACACCCTGCATTCCGGTGAGGTCCGAGCAACGGGAAACGACTCATCCTGTGGATACCGGTTATGTCGCTGACAAGCCACGATTGGGTGGTGTGGCAGCGGGAGCACTCAGGACCGACAGTTGACTGATGAACATCTTTATGGCAATCGAGACAGCCTGTTTTTGCCTGTGAAAATATAAGTGTCGGATGGCACTCACGGCAATTAACTGCCGTATGTTGCCCTGTCAGCGGAAAAGCCGTACTGCTGTGATCGAATGAGTACACTTCCTTGTCAAGCTCCCATCCCTTTGTGCTGTGGCAGGTTTTGCAGTCGATCCTGAAATTTGGACCGTGCGGCGACTGAAATGCCTTATAGCCGGCAAACAGCATGACTAACAATATCAGAAATGGCAGGCTTCGCATCTGAAATCTTTTATTTTGTATAAAGTGTAGGAGATGTTACCCTTTGTCAGGGCCTTATGACACGCTGAGCATGAGACCTCCGTATGTTTTCCGTCAAGCGGGAAAGCGGTCTTGCTGTGATCGAATTTTGACGGCATCCAGTTATCCGTGACATGGCAGACGGTACAGGTTCCCTGGCTGTTGCCACTGAACTGACCCTGGTGAACGTCATTATGACACGATATGCAGTCAGTCCCAAGGCCTTCGAATTTTTGCACAAATTCGCCTCCTGCTGTCCTGCTGATATGGCATACTGTACAGGAGGTTTTTGCATGTGCCCCTGTCAGCTTAAACTGTGTGGCTGAATGATCAAAGGTGACCTGCCGCCATGCAGTTTCATTGTGGCAGGCCCTGCAGTTTTCGTCAGGATAGAATTTTGAAGAGATAAACTGCTTATGGATGTCCGGATGGCAATCGCGGCACTCTTTTCCGAGCCCTGCAAACGTCCAGGCATCCTGTTTCCAGTGGCACTCATTGCAGGGTTGTGCCGAATGGGCTCCCCTTAAAGGAAAAGCGCCCTGGTTGTGTCTGTCAATCGTAAAAGTAGATAATGCAAATCCTTTGACATTATGGCATTCGTTGCAGTCGGGCGCGATCCCGTTCGCGGTAAACTGGCCCTTATGATAATCTTCATGGCAGTCGGTGCAGCGGTCATATTTAAGCGGAGCTGTCAGTTTATTCTTGTGACACGATTTACAGCTGACTGTAAGATGCCGGTCCACAAGGGGGAATTTTGTTTTACTGTGGTCAAAGTTGGAAATCGCGGTGACAGAGGTAAAGGATTCCTCATTATGACATTTCCGGCAATCCTGACCGAACTTGTTCTGGTGCGGATCTTTATGGCAATTGGTGCATGATGCAAATGCAACTCCGCGGAATTCCTGGAATTTGTTGCCGTTGACAGTCTCCATCTTATGACATTTAACGCATTCCACACTCTTGTGTTTACCAGCAAGAGCGAAACGGGTCTTCGAATGGTTGAATGCAGGAGCAGTCTTGAATGATCCGGGACTATGGCAGGTGAGACAGGAGGATGACAGGGTGCCCAGGTGATAATCGGCATGGCAGTCCAGGCAAGCGGTCCCAAGCCCCAGGTATGTAAATTTTTTCTCCCTGATTTTACTTTCCTTAATGAATTTTCCGGTATGGCAGGCGGTGCACTCCAGTTTTGAATGGGGGACGGAAAGGCTGAAACCGGTAAGGTTGTGATCGAAGCCTGAATTATTCAGCCTGACAAGCTGGAAATTTTTCCCGTGATGATCACTATGACATTCAATGCATTCTCGGCCTTTAACCCCGGAAGAAGAATGATATCCCTTCCCTGCTTTAATCCGGTCATTGATTTCAGTATGGCAGCCCAGGCATTTTTCACCTGTAATCTTATTGCCGATTTCGTGGCATTTGGTGCAGTTCGTTATACCCTCAAGGAATTCATGAGGTTTCGCCAGATCGCCCGGTGAGATCTGTGCAAAGGAGGGCCCGGAGACGATGATCGCAACCAGGATGAGCAGCAATGATATGTTTCCGCCTTTTGTCATGAAGTACTTCCGGCTTTTGCTTTTTACTTTTACATTCCTTCGTTAGGAAGGGGCTTCCGCCGTACCAATTTCTAATGTTTCATTATTTTTTCACCAAACTTTCTTGTGATCATTATCCCGGCCTTTTCAAGGAACTGGGCAGGCAATTCGCCTCCGGCAAAAATGAATACGAGGTCATTGTCGAGCCTGATGTTATGGCCCTCAACATCTGTAGCCAGCGTTACGCAATCGTCCTCTATTCTGATAAGGTTGGTTTTCAGCTTTACCTCAAGCTGGCCCGCAGCAAGAGCCTTATTCAATGCTACGCTATTCAATGGTTTGATCCTACCGAAAACCTCATTCCGGTATGAAATAATGACATGATTTTGCCCGGCAAGGAGCAGCGCCGATTCAATTGCGGAATCCCCGCCGCCCACAACAAGGATATTCTTTCCGGTAATATTCTCAGGATCAAGCAACCTGTACGCTACCTTTTCCTTATCCTCACCGGAAATATTCAACTTTCGCGGGCTTCCACGCCTTCCGATTGCAAGAAGCACCGAAGCTGCCGAAAAATGCCTTCCGTCTGCAAGCTGAACGTCAAATATTCCTTCTGTCCGTTTTACAGATTCAACTTTGCAGTTCTCATTTACGGAAATATTGAACTTTTCAAGTGAAGTCTGCCATAGATTGAGCAGATACGGCTTGCTGGACGAAGTGAGCTTTACTTTACCGAGAAGTGGCAGTTCCATCGGGGCAGTCATGACGATCTTGTCACGGGGATAGGTAAATACTGTACCACCAAGTGTATCCTGCTCCAGAACGATAAACCTGATATTCTCTTTTTTTGCGCCAAGTGCTGCTGAAATTCCCGCAGGTCCTGCCCCGACAATTATCAGGTCATATTCGGCATTGTGATCTTTTTTCAGGGCTTTGATGATATTCGCCACCGCCTGTCGGCCTTGCTCGACTGCATTCCTGATGAGACCCATCCCTCCGAGTTCGCCGGCAATATATATTCCCGGCACATTTGATTCGAAGTTTTTGTTCACATGAGGAATGTCGATACCTCTTTTATCGGTACCGAGAAGAAGAGTTATGGCTTCGGTCGGACAAGCATGAAAACATGCCCCGTGGCCGATGCAGCGGGAGGCATTTATAACCGCAGCCTTCCCTTTTTTCATGCCGAGGATATCCTTCTCGGGGCAGGCTTCAACACAGGCACCTGTGCCGATGCACCTGTTGACATCAACATGAGGATGCAGGGAAACAGGTTCATGAAGTCCTTCTTCGGTGGCTTTCTTTATTTTTTCTTCAGTGATCCTGTATTGTTTTTCCTTCTTTCTGACATACAGGACTATAACAGAGATAAACACAACGCCGGTGAACGCGTA
Organism: Bacteroidales bacterium; assembly: GCA_049691735.1. Taxonomy (GTDB): domain Bacteria; phylum Bacteroidota; class Bacteroidia; order Bacteroidales; family VadinHA17; genus LD21. The sequence goes on along the minus strand of JBAVOD010000399.1, from coordinate 6,216 downwards.
GAATAATATGTAAATAGTCATCTGGCTCATAGTTAAAAGATCCATCTGTAGCCAAGGGCTACCGTTACAGTCACGTGCATCAGCATGAATATCAGCATCAGGATCGCAAACGGAAGGTGAAAAATGTGCCAGTACCTGAACAGTTCCTTGGTGTACTCGAGATTTCCGATTGATCGTCGTACTTTTATGTCATTTCTGACAAGGGTCATTATCCTTGTGCTTTCAGATCCTCCCACGCGATTCTTTCTCAAAAATCTGCTGATTCCCCTTAATGAATTCCTGTCATTTATATATTTCCGGAGAAAGCCTGGGGACCTTTCTGCTGAATAGAGTCCTGATCTGCCTTCAATTGAAGAAATAACATATCTATAGCCATCCTCATCCAGCAAATTCGCTTCTCTTATCTTTTCAAGGGTTTCAGTCTGCATTTGCCTCACTTCCTTCAGGTCGAGCGCCCGCCCTTCAATGGTCCTCGGGATGCGCAAATAAATAACCCGTCCTGCGACCCCGCTTGCAAAAACTGTTATCATGCTCCAGAAACTTACAGCGGCGAGGCCTCCAACCTTGAAAGAAGTATGGAAAACGACCAGGATTGTGCCAAGCACGCACATGAAAATGTGGAATTCGAGCCAGTATTTAAGCAGTCCCAGAGATGATAACGAGCGGTATCTCTTCCGTGCCATGTATGTGCCAACCCCGATGAGAATGAATAAGGACCCTGCAACTCCAAAGCTATGGCCGGCAAAGCCGCTGGGTTTAAGCATGTTATAATCAGGATGATAAAACCTTTCCTCAAGGCTTGTCCGGTAATAGGAGAGGCCATTCAGAGTTTGTGCAACCAGGACTGCAGAAATTATCGCAACAAAAACACTTATGTAGATGAAATGGATTTTTTTGGACATCAAAAGGTTATGTTAGCTCCAACTCTATCCGGCACCCTCAAATGATTAAACCTTTGAGTGATTTTTCCCCTTTTATAAATCAGATACTCTAATATCTGAATGCTCGTTCATCAGTCCTGCTTCATTATGCCGGAATATGCTAATTTATCCGTATAAAAACTGGCCGTGATTAAAAAACGGTTAAGAAAGGATTAAGGAATGATTAAAGGGCGAGTCCTGTAGCTCCCTATAAACTATAAGTCAGTAACATGCTGCGGAAAGGATCATATGAACCGGCAAATAATGATTTAAATTTCAGAATCTCCTGAACAATTTCAGGTTTTGTTGACTTAAATAGAGTATTTTTATAACAATATAATGGTTGAACAAAAAAATTTCAGTCATGTCAGAAGATACAAAATCAAACCAGGAGTCGTTTAAAGTCAAGGGAGATGAGATTTTAAACAAGGTCAAAGAAATAATCAGGGAGGGCAATGCACGAAGGATCATCATAAAAAATGAAAAGGATGAAACCATTGTTGAGTTTCCTCTCACAATCGGTGCGATAGGAGTTGTTCTTGCCCCGTTATTCGCGGCACTTGGAGCAATAACCGCGCTGGTCACCGACTGCACCATTGTGGTTGAAAAACGCGAGCCTTCCGAAAAATGAGCCAATGGTGTAATAAGGGTAATTCTGAAGGAAGTACCACTCGCGGAAGCAGATATGAGAAAAAATTAGCCTAACTATAAATTCAGGAATATGAAAATCAGAAATTTTATCTTAACGACTATGAGAGGGGGCCATGTGAAAAATATTATATTATCTATGGCCTTTGCTTCATTAACTGTATTGGCCTCAGCACAACAGACTGGCCCTGTAACGCTCAAATACAAGTTTTCGGGCACCGGTGATATCAGGTATATTATAAATGCGAAAATGACCCAGGCAATGGATATTGAGGGTCAGATAATGGACGTAAATGTAACATCAGCATTCGGATGCAAGGTTGCTTCCTCAGGCGGGTCGGGCGAAAACCTGAACCTTAAGATAACAATCGATACCCTCGGCCAATCCACAATATCACCTATGGGCGAATCGGGCGGTGCCATTACCGAACTGAAGGGAAGGGAATTCAGCGTGGTGATCGCCCCTGACGGTAAAAGCATCGATATATCCGATGCCGAAAAAATTGCCTTCAATATGGAAGGAAGCGGGGAATCAAATCTTGCCCAGACTTTTGTCGATTTTTTTCCGAGACTTCCCGGCAATCCTGTCAGGGTAGGAGATACATGGAATTCGACCGATACTCTCCGGACAAATTCGGCTGCCATGAACATGAAAACGTCTGTCGATGCTGTAAATAAGCTTGAAGCAATAGAAAATTACGGCGGTATTGAATGTGCAAGAATATCTGCTGACCTGTCGGGTATACAGGATCTGAATGTCCGGAACCAGGGTATGGACATAAAAATGAAAGGTCCCTATACCGGGAAGTCTGAGGTTCTTTTTGCCATCCGTGACGGGTATTTCCTTAAACAGACCGCGACAATGAAGATGAAAGGCACAGTCGATATTTCCCAACCCGAACAAATGTCATTTCCGGTAACTATCGACAGGAGCTCTGTGAGTGAAATCGTGAAGTAACGCCTGCGACGCGGTTAAGCCGCTTAGCCGGAGAGGGTAACGGCCGATCCGATTTATTATACCAGCAATCTTATATGCCCGATCCGAACAATTAGGCATGGAGGTTGTTGTACGAACTAATAGTTAATGATGGAAAAGGTGGATGTTAAGGAAGAAAATATGAATCTGGTTTATAAATGGCTGACTTCAAAAAAGTTAAATGGTGTAACGCTGGTTGGTACAGAATGTTCAAAAGAAAAACCGGATTCTGATAAGAAGCTTGCATGGTTATCAGCTAAATAACAGTTCACTCATTTTTTGATTGGGTTTATGTGGTGGAGGCCGCGGAGGATTAAGTCCGATGCGGCTTCTGTTTTTTATCGGGCCTTCAGGTGAGCCACCGGCTGTCGTTTACAGAAGGAAGGGCAAAAACATTTTAGTGTTTTTCATGTAATCGGTGTAATTATTTCCAAACCTCTCTATCATCTCCTTTTCTTCTATTTTTGCCGTGAAATACAATGCAGTCAGAATAACAATCCCCAGGATCACCTGCGTCAGGCCAGGGTCCTTCAGCATTATTCCGGTCCCCAGCAATAAAAGCGATAAATAGAGCGGATGCCTGATAACCCCGTATACACCTGTCTTCACAAGTACAGTTGTATTTTCAAATTCACCCAGTGGCCTTCCTCTCCGCTTAAGCAACAGGAATCCTTCGATGCCGGCCCATGCAGAAAATATCAGAACGATCCATGATATAATCTGGGCCACCGAAAAAGGATGGAGGAACCAGACCCTGTAGTTAAGAAGCAACAGGACGAAAATGCTTTCAAAGGCGAAGAATCGGGGTATTCCGTGATATCTCCTGTGACTTATTGAAAAGAACCATGAGAATAAGGCAATGAAAACGGATCCGCAAACAAGAACAATATAATTCATTTACTATTTATTTTTCAGCAACTTTTGACCCGGTTTTCATCAGGAAATTGTATACTTCAATTTGTGATCTTACGGGTTTTTTACCTGGCTTTGCGAAGGTGTTTGTCAGGCCGGGAATGAGTTTTCTGGCCTTTACATTATCGCTCCATTGAATGTCGAATATCTGCCGGAGCTCACTCCTGATGCCTTTATCAAAAACAGGGCATGTAACCTCAATACGGTGGTCAATATTTCGTGGCATGAGATCGGCAGACGATATGTAGCATTCTTCGGCTCCGCCGTTGCCGAAGATCATGAATCGTGTATGCTCGAGTAAGCGGTCGACAATGCCTATTGCTTTTATGTTCTCGCTTACGTCCTTTATCCCCGGCACAATTGAAAACATTCCGCGGACAATAAGGCGGATAGTAACACCCGCAGTGCTTGCCCTGTAAAGATGTGAAATGATCTCGGGATCTGTCAGGTTGTTGAGCTTAAGGTAGATATAAGCTTTTTTGCCTGCAATGGCGTTTTTGATCTCATTGTCTATCAGAAGTGTCAGCTTATTCCGCAGCTGGAACGGGGAAACAACAAGGTGGTAATAATTATCTTTCTTGTAATTGACATTGAAGAAATTGAAAGCCTTGTAGACATCATTTGTTATCTTCTTGTCACTCGTGAGCAAAAGGTGGTCAGTATAGACCCTTGCCGTATCCTCATTAAAATTGCCGGTTCCTATTGCTGCAAAGCGCTTGGTCACTTCGTTCTTTGTTCGGGTGATCAGGCATAGTTTGGCATGCACCTTCAGGCCGGGAACCCCGTAAATAACTTTCACGCCTTCCCCGGTCAGCTTGTTGGCCCATAGTATGTTGGCTTCTTCATCAAACCTTGCCTGAAGCTCCAGTACCGTGGTTACCTTCTTTCCGTTTCGTACAGCGTTCATAAGGGCATTTATAACGCTTGAATTCCTTGCCAGTCTGTACAATGTAACCTGCACCGATGTCACCCACGGATCGATGGAGGCCTCCCTGAGCAGATCGATGAAATGATCGAACGGGTGATAGGGAAAGAAAAGCATTATATCCTTTTTGTTTATGACCGACAGTATGCTCTTACCGGGCTGGATATCCCTGTGCTTTAGCGGCACAAGAGGTTCGTAATAGAATTTCTTCCGCCCGAGGTAGGGAAAGTTCATGAAGTCTTTGAAATTGTGATACCTGTCACCCGGAATTATCACATCTTCAGGTCCGAATTTCATCAGAGGCTTCAGCATCCTGAGCATATCAGCCGGCATCTCCCTGTCGTAAATGAACCGCACCGGAGAACCGTGTTTCCTTTGCTGCAGCGATTTTGACAGTTTTTCAACGAAGCTTTCCGAAATATCATCTGCAATCTCCAGTTCGGCGTCTTTTGTAAGCTTTATCGTATATGCGAAAATGCTGTCGAAGTCAAAAATAAAGAAGATATCCCTGAGACCCGAGCGCACAATATCGTCAAGGAAAATTACGTACTTTCCATCGTCCCTTTCGGGAAGGATTATGAACCTGGGAAGCACGTCTGACGGGATCTCCAGAAGGGCATAATGCTTATTTTTGTTGCCTTTTTTTACAAGGCAGATGGCAAGGTATATTGCATCCTCGGTAAGGTTGGGAAGCTTCGACTCCTTTATGATCATGAAGGGCATCAGCCGCGACCTTACCTCATCCGCAAAATATTTCCTTACAAATGCTGCCTGTTCCTGGTTCAGCTCCATTTCGTTGACAATGTGGATCTTGTTCTTTGTAAGCTCCTGGAGAAGATTTGCATAGATCTTTTCAAACTTTATGTTCTGTTCCAGTACTGTCTCATGAACTTTCTTAAGGGCTGATCTTGCATTGTAACCCAGTATTTCCTTTGATTTAAGTCCCAGATTGGACATACGCCTGAGTGTGGCTACCCTTACCCTGAAGAATTCATCCAGGTTGTTTGAGTAAATACCAAGGAATTTGAATCGTTCTATCAGCGGGACGTCCTTATTCTCAGCTTCCTGTAAAACCCGTTCATTGAATGAGAGCCAGCTGACCTCCTTCGGTGTATAAGTCTTGCTCATACCGATTTTTCGGGCTTAAGGAAATATTCTATCTTACCCGTTTCGTGGGCGATTCCCTTCCAGGCATCCTTCCTGAAGGTTATGCAGATTATACCACTTTTGGGAACAAATTCGCAGCCTTCCTTTGAGAGCTTGTCAGGGATCTCAGTAAAGGAAGGATTATGGCCGAATAGGATTACTGATTTTATCCTGTCGTCTATTTTTTCAAGCATTGCGACAAATGAATTGAATGTCGCCTTATTATAAAGCATGCTGCGCAGCATAACCTCTTCGGGATCCAAATCATACACCCTTGCGAAGATCATGGCAGTTTCACTGGCTCTGAAGGCAGGGCTTGTAATAAAAAGGTCGGGGCGCTTTTCCTTGTCCCTCAAAATTTTCGCCATCTGTTCGGTGACACTCTTGCCTTTTGTAGTCAGCGACCGTTCAAAATCGGTGAAGTAAGGACTTTCTTCTTCAGCTCTGCCGTGCCTGACAAAGATCAGTTTTTTCATCCGGATCCTGGATTAATACTAAGTGAAAATCGATTTTTTAAAAAACAGCATAATTTACGTAATATTAAGAGATTTGCAGAAAAAATGTTCAAATGAGGTTATCCGAAAAGGTCGATCCGGTCCGGTGAACCAAAGGGTTGAAAACATAAACTTGTCCGTTCAGGCATAAAATTATATCTTTAAAAGAAAGAAACTTACGCAGACGGCATATGC
>JBAVOD010000398.1:0-3230 GCA_049691735.1 Bacteroidales bacterium | reverse complement strand
GTAAATGATTGAAGATTATAATAAGCATACTACCTTAGTGGTTTAAACGTCCAAAAAAAATAAATTTTATGTTCAAAAGCGATGTTTATATTAAAAGAAGGGATTGTCTCAGGGGCATTGTGAAAACGGGACTGGCAATATTTCCGGGGAATGTGGATTCTCCGATGAATTATCCGGCAAACCCTTACCATTTCAGGCAGGACAGTGATTTTCTGTATTTTTTCGGGCTTGACCTGCCGGATTTCATCGGCCTTATGGACCTGGATTCAGGTAAGGACTGGATCTTCGGGAATGATGTGACAATGGATGATATCATCTGGATGGGTCCTCAGCCGATGGTAAAGGATCTCGCGCTGAAAGCCGGCGTCACCAGCACTGCACCTCTGTTAAAGCTTAAGGATATCATTACGGAGGCACTTTCAAGGCGAAGGAAGGTACATTTTCTGCCGCCATACAGGGCGGAGACCAGGCTGACACTTGGAAACCTCCTGAATGAGAATCCTCTGAAGATGATGACTCTTCCTTCAACTGATCTGACGCGGGCTGTCATATCGATGAGGTCGGTCAAGGAGAAAATCGAGACAGATGAGATCGAAAAGGCTCTGGGAATCGCCTGGGAAATGCATACCACGGCCATGAAAATGTGCAGGCCGGGCATCAGGGAGCAGGAGATCTTCGGTGCGATCGAGGGGATTGCCCATGCTAAAGGAGGCGGGCCGTCATTTCCGATAATCCTGAGCATCAATGGTCAGACACTTCACAACCACGAACATGGAAACCTGCTGAAGAAGGGCAGAATGATGGTTACGGATGCAGGTGCCGAGACGAATATGCATTATTCATCCGATATCACCCGGACCACCCCTGTGGGCGGGAAATTCAGCCGGATGCAAAAGGATATTTACGAGATTGTGCTGAAGGCAAATACCGAATCGATAAAAGCTACGAAGCCGGGAATGTCAAACCTCGACCTCCATATCAATGCCTGTAAAATACTTGCATCATCCCTGAAGCTACTCGGGCTTATGAAGGGAGACACTGATGAGGCAGTTGCCGCAGGGGCCCATGCACTTTTCATGCCTCACGGGCTCGGCCATATGATGGGGCTTGACGTGCACGATATGGAAGCCCTTGGCGAGAATTATGTCGGATATGATGAGAAGGTTAAGAGAAGCGGGCAGTTCGGACTGGCGTTCCTGAGGTTTGCACTTCCTTATAAACCGGGGCACGTGTTCACCATCGAGCCCGGTTGTTATTTTATACCGCAGCTTATCGACCAGTGGAAATCGGAGGGCAGGTTCAATGAATTCATAAATTACTCAAAGCTAGAAAGCTGGAAAGATTTCGGAGGAATAAGGCTTGAGGATAATGTACTGATAACCGATAATGGGCATAAGCTCCTGGGAAAGCCGATACCGAAGACAGTATCGGAAGTGGAGTCAGTCTGTTCTCAGTAGGCTTTATAGTATTCGCGGTAAAGCCGGGCAATGCTTACCAGCTTAATCTCCTTGGGGCATTCGGCTTCGCACGCACCTGTGTTTGAGCAGTTCCCGAACCCCGATTCGTCCATTTTTTCAACCATGGCACGGACCCTCTCCCTGGCTTCGACACGTCCCTGGGGAAGAAGTGAAAGTTGTGAGATCTTGGCTGAAACGTAAAGCATGGCGGAGGCGTTTTTGCAGGCGGCCACGCAGGCACCGCAACCAATGCAGATTGCGTTGTCAAAGGAAGTGTCGGCACTCTTTTTTTGGATTGGAATCGAATTTGCCTCCGGGGCAGCACCTACATTCACCGATATAAAACCTCCGGCAATCTGTATTTTGTCAAAGGCGCTCCTGTCGACAATCAGGTCCTTTATCACCGGGAATGGTTTTGCTCTCCACGGTTCAACCCAGATTGTATCGCCATCACTGAAATGCCTCATAGACAAAAGGCAGGTTGTGACTGCCGGCACCGGGCCGTGGGGATGGCCGTTAATGAACATGCCGCACGATCCGCATATCCCTTCACGGCAGTCATGATCAAATGCCACCGGATCCTTATCTTCTTCAACAAGCTTTTTGTTGAGTGAGTCAAGCATCTCAAGGAACGACATTTCGGGCGACACGTCATTCATTTTGTAAGTTGTGAACCCGCCTTTAGCCTTTGCATCCTTCTGACGCCATATCCTGAGTGTAAGATTCATTTTTGTATTGAATAAATTATTTCAGTAATAATGAGTTGTACCCAATTTTCCCATTCATGCCTTTACGCCCTTACGCCTTCACGCCTTCACGCCTTCATTTATAGCTTCGTTCCTTCACCTCAACTTCCTCGAACCTGAGCTCTTCCTTATGAAGGATATGTGGTTTGCCTTCACCGGCATACTCCCATGCTGCAACATAAGCATATTCAGCGTCGTTGCGTTTAGCCTCTCCGTCAGGGGTCTGATACTCTTCCCTGAAATGAGCGCCGCACGACTCTTTTCTTTCCAGGGCATCCCTTATAAGAAGAGCGGCAAGCTCAAGGTAGTCTGCGACTCTTCCGGCCTTCTCAAGCTCGGGATTCACTTCAAGGGATGTTCCGGGGATAGTGACGTCTTTCCAGAACTCCTCCCTGAGTTCATTCACAAGCATGAGTGCTTTCTTCAGCCCTTCTTCATTACGTGTCATTCCGCAGTAATCCCACATTATTGTACCCAGGCGTTTATGGAATGAGCTTGCTGTCTGTTTGCCTTTCACCGACATCAGCCTGTCTATACGCTCAGCTGCTGCTTTTTCGGCAGCCTCAAATTCGGGAAGGCTCACCGGAGCGAAGGGAATCCTGATCTGACCGGCAAGGTAATTACTGATAGTATTTGGCAGGATGAAATAACCGTCGCCTGATGCCTGCATCAGCGAGCTTGCCCCCAGCCTGTTGGCGCCATGGTCGGAGAAGTTTGATTCGCCGATAGAATACAGTCCGGGGATCGTTGTCATAAGTTCATAGTCGACCCATAATCCTCCCATTGTATAGTGGCCGGCCGGAAAGATCCTCATAGGTTCTTCGTAGGGATCGATCCCGGTAATTGTTTTATACATGTCAAAGAGATTCCCGTATTTTCCCTCTATTGCCTTTTTACCCTGTTTTTTAATCGCATCCCTGAAATCAAGATTAACTGCCAGTCCGGTTTCGCCTATACCATAGCCTGCATCACACCGCTCCTTTGTGGCCCTGGATGCAACATCCCTCGGGACAAGGTTTCCGAAAGT
>JBAVOD010000397.1:0-6900 GCA_049691735.1 Bacteroidales bacterium | reverse complement strand
CAACCTTGCATTTACTGAGGGCGGCGAAAGGGTCACAGTACCTGAGCCTGATGATGCCACATTTGAAATAAGCTCGGTCAGCATCGAGGACAATGCAGGGAAGAAACCGGTCAATTATGTTCTGCCTCCCGGTTTTAACAGGGTGGTTGATCCGCAAAATCCGCAGCTCCGTCAGCTCGATGAACAATCGATGGTCCTGAAGGTGCTGGACCTTGCCGACGGGGATGCCCGTGCCGCATACAGGACCGTGAATCTTGATATCAGGCAGTACCGCAGGCTGAAGATGGAGGTACACGCCGAGGCCATAACCGGCCAGCCGCTTTATAATGATCAACTTACCGCTTTTATCAGGATCGGTTCCGATTACAAATCAAATTTCTATGAGTATGAAGTACCGCTAAAACTTACACCGCCGGGCGATTATGACAACAAGTCGGAAGATAAGAGGGCAATTGTCTGGCCCGAAGCCAACCGGTTCGATATCGATCTTTCAGTTCTCCAGGAAGCCAAGAAGGAACGCAACCGGCAGATGCAGATCGGCGGATCAACGCTGAGTGTCTCGGACGTTTTTGCCTTCCGTAACGATTCAAACATGGTTTATGTTTGCGGAAATCCCAATCTGAGCAACATAAAGGTAATAATGGTGGGTATAAGGAATCCCATCAGGACAAGAAGACCCGGAACTGACGGAGGCGAGCCCAAATCAACCGAGGTGTGGGTGAATGAGCTGAGGCTCAGCGATTTTATCGAGAATGGCGGCTGGGCTGCCAATGCACACCTGCAGGCACGCCTTGCCGATCTGGGAACCCTCGATGTAGTGGGACAGGCAAGCACTCCGGGCTGGGGAAGTATCGATAAGAAGGTAAATGAACGGAGCAAGGAAGAGGTGGTCAGATATGACGTATCGTCAAGTCTTGAGCTGGGCAAATTCTTCCCTGAAGATCTTGGTGTAAGGCTGCCTGTTTATGTCGGTTATTCGGAAACAAGGATCAGGCCGCAATATAACCCGCTCGATCCCGACATCCCGCTGAAGGATGCACTTCTTGATGCAACGAATGAAGGTGTGAAAGACTCAATTAGAAGCATAGCTGAAGATTACAGCAGGCGGAAAACCATCTCAATAAACAATGCCGGGATCACAAAGCGCGGCGAAAAGCCGCATGCCTGGGACCCTGCTAATTTCAGTGTAAACTATACATATAATGAAGTTTACAGCAGCAATACAAAAACCGAGATCAACCTGGAAAAAAACTATAAGGGAGGGATAAACTATGATTATGAAGCCCAGCCTGCGAATATTATGCCCTTCAAGAACGTGAAGTTCCTGAATTCGCCTGTTTTCAGGCTGATCAAAGACTTTAATTTCTATGCATTTCCGAGAAGCATTTCTTTCAGGACCGATATGACCCGTTATTATAATGAGGTGAAGACCAGGAACATCAATAATCCTAATCTGTTAATCACACCAACATTCAGGAAGGATTTTGAATGGACAAGACTTTTCGACATTAAATACGATATCACCCGACAGCTGAAGTTCGACTTTACATCCACCAACATTGCCAGGATTGATGAACCCGAAGGTGCTGCCGACCGCCGCAGGTACCAGAGCGATTATAATAACTGGAGGGATTCGGTGATCACAAATCTGAAGAATTTCGGGAGGACAACCTCTTACAATCATTATATAAATGTCACGTACAACCTTCCGATAAACAAGCTCCCGATGCTGTCGTGGGTTACCGCAAATGCCAGGCTTGGCACCGACTATTCCTGGATTGCCGGAGCACTTTATCCCGATACGATGAAGATAAATCTCGGGAATGCAATCAAGAACCATAATGACCTGACATTCACCGGAATGGCTAACCTTCAAACCCTCTACAGCAAATCCAGGTTCCTGAAGAATATTGAAAACAATACCAGGCCCGATGCTGTGCAGCGGATGAAGACAGAATTCCGGACCGTCACCTATTCAAGGAACAATGTAAATTTCAGGGCAAATGTGATGAGGCCCATAGTCCATAACCTGAAGACTAAGGACGTTAAGCTGAGGATCACAAAGAAGGACGGAACCGAATTAAAAGGCAAAGTCGACATTATAAATGACAACAGGATAAACTTTACTGCTGCTGAGGCGGCCGACGGATGCCAAGTTATTGTCGAGGGAAGGATCGCGAAGAAGCGGAATCCCTTTACAGTCACCGGCGAGTACATGGTAAGGGCCCTGCTGGGAATAAGAAATGTAAGTGTGACATATACGTCTGCACAAGGCCAGTATCTCCCCGGCTTTCTGCCCGAAGCCAGATTCCTTGGGATGTCGAGGAACAATAACATAATGGCACCCGGACTTCCTTTTATCCTCGGTTACAGCGATAAAAACTTCTTTAATAAAGCTGTGGCGAACGGATGGCTCACTACCGACACGATCATGAATACACCGGCAATGTATGATGAGAAACAAGACCTTTCACTCCGAAGTGTAATAGAACCATTTCCGGGACTGAAAATTGATTTAAATGCCGACAGGAGGATCTTGCACAACGAAATTGCCTATTACACAGCCGATTATAATGGAAATTTTCCCGACAGCACCCGCAACAGAATGATCTCCGGTAATTTTTCGATTTCGATAATATCGTGGGGAACAGCGTTTGAGAAGATCTCCAAAAGCAATGAATACGTCTCGCCGGCTTTTGAAACATTCAAGAAAAATGCTGTTATAATTTCAGCAAGAAGAGCATCTGACCGCCAGATGGTTGATCCCGGGTATGATCCGAACACAGATCCGGGTACCGGAACCCCGATCGACGGTGATTTCAAGAACGGTTACGGACGAACCTCGCGTGAGGTGCTGATCCCTGCATTTTACGCTGCCTATACAAGAACAAATCCCAACAAGGTTGATCTTGCTGCATTCCCCTCAGCCTTCAGGATGATGCCAAACTGGCGGCTGACCTTCGACGGACTATCGAAATTTCCCTTCGTTCAGAAGGTGTTCAGATCAGTTAATATTTCGCATCAGTACAGGAGCATCTATCAGATAGGCTCGTATTCCACTAATCTCAATTATGCAGAGGACATCCGCGGATTAAGCGATCTGAGGGATCTGCAGAATAATTTTGTCCAGAAGTACGAGATTAATTCGGTGACTGTAAGCGAACAGTTCAGCCCTCTGATCAATGTCGATATGAACTGGAAAAGCAATCTTACATCCAGGTTTGAATGGAGGAAATCGCGTACAGTTTCTCTCAATCTCACCGGCAACCAGATTACCGACAACAGGGTTAATGAGCTGATTTTCGGTGCGGGTTACAGGTTCGATGACGTCCAGATCATCCTCAAGACGGGAGGGACCCAGAAGGTCCTGAAGAGTGACCTTAATATAAGGCTGGATCTGTCGATAAGAGACAATAAGACAGTTGTAAGAAAACTAATCGAGGACGTAAATCAGCCCGTGGCGGGCATTAAAGTGTTTACGTTCGGGGCAACGGCCGATTATGTCCTGAGCGACAGGTTCAACCTTCAGTTCTTCGCCGACCATACTATGAACAATCCTTTCGTTGCCAACACCTTCCCAACATCAAACACGAATTTCGGGTTCAGCCTCAAATTTACACTCGTCCAGTAAGCAAGCCGTAATAAAGTCTTCTTGTTCCTGAAGACGTTTGAACTGAAGAGGTCGATTGAATTTCTTCTGTAACCCTCCGAATCTTCATGAAAATAAATGACATACGTATTATAATTTACGGATCCTTTTATATAATTTTGGATTTGTATCACATGATTCTTATCTGACCCTTTCACCAAAAGCCGGAGAATTATGAAGAAATCAAAACCACATTTATCTTTCTGGCAGATCTGGAATATGAGTTTCGGTTTCCTGGGGATCCAGTTCGGTTTCGCTCTTCAGAACGCGAATGTCAGCAGGATCTTTGAAACTCTCGGAGCACAGGTTGACCGGATCCCAATCCTCTGGATCGCTGCCCCGGTAACTGGACTAATAATCCAGCCAATTATCGGGCACATGAGCGACAATACATGGAACAGGCTCGGCCGCCGGCGGCCTTATTTTCTGACCGGCGCCCTGCTGGCATCGGTCGCTCTGCTTCTAATGCCCAATTCACCGGCATTATGGGTTGCTGCAGGTATGCTCTGGATAATGGATGCCTCGATAAATATATCGATGGAACCTTTCAGGGCATTTGTCGGAGATATGCTCCCCCCGGAACAGAGAACAGTGGGATTTGCAACACAGAGTTTTTTCATAGGATCCGGTGCTGTTATTGCATCGCTCCTGCCATACATCCTTACAGAATGGCTGGGAGTCGAAAATACAGCGCCGGAAGGCCAGATACCTCTGTCAGTCAAGCTTTCATTTTACATCGGCGGGATCGTTTTCATCTCTGCTGTGGTGTGGACAATTATCAGGACAAAAGAATACTCACCTGAGGAAATCCGGGATTTCTCAACGGTCGAAGAGCACGCTGATTCTGAAGATCAGGAAAGCATAAAGTCGCTCGGAAGCAGGTCGTTTGCAACAAAGGGAATATACTGGGTATTAGCAGGCCTGGCGATCAGTGTCCTGATACGGTATTTCTCACTTGAAAAAGAACTCTATATCCTCTCATTCGGGGTTGCAGCATTCGGAGTGATCCAGTTGGTCATAGCAGGCTTTATTGCCGCAGGCAGGACCAGGAACGGGGCTGTGACTGTCCTCAGGGATCTCTACATGATGCCAAAAACGATGGGACAGCTTGCTGTTGTTCAGTTTTTCACCTGGTTCGCCCTTTTTTCGATGTGGATTTACACTACATCGGCTGTCACCAGCCACATTTTTGGCACGAGTGACACCACGAGCGAACTTTTTAACAAGGGAGCAAACTGGGTTGGCGTCCTGTTTGCTGTTTATAACGGATTTGCCGCTGTTGTTGCTTTTCTGCTGCCGGTCCTCGCCCGGGCTACAAACCGCCGCATAACACATTCCATCAGCCTTGCTGCCGGTGGACTGGGCCTGATATCAATTATAATTTTCAAAAACCAATACTTACTTATATTTTCTATGCTCGGCGTCGGGCTGGCCTGGGCAAGTATACTTGCAATGCCCTATGCAATTCTTACAGGCTCACTTCCTGCAAATAAAATGGGAACATATATGGGAATTTTTAATTTCTTCATTGTTATACCTCAGATAATGGCTGCGAGCATTTTAGGCTTCTTTGTAAGGGACCTGTTCGGTGGAGAAGCAATCTACGCCCTTGTCACAGGGGGAATATCAATGTTCATTGCAGCGGTACTTGTGATTTTTGTTAAGGATGTTGATGAGGTAAGGGTTTAGCTTTTATGCGCACAAAAGCATGTATCTTCGATCTTGACGGGGTAATTGTAGACACTGCAAAATACCACTTTATGGCATGGAAGAAGCTTACCGACATGCTTAATATCCCTTTTACAGCTGAGCAAAACGAGAGGCTTAAAGGAGTAAGCCGGATGGAGTCGCTCGGGATATTGCTCGAAATCGGCGGCCTTAATCCTGATGAACAGACAAAGCTGAATTATGCCGCGATCAAGAATAAGTGGTATAATGAGTATATAAGCAGAATGACTCCGGACGAATTGCTCCCCGGAAGCATCAGTTTCATTAATGAACTCAGAAGCGCCGGCATTCTGACAGCGATAGGTTCGGCAAGCAAAAATACACCGCTGATACTCGGGCGCCTCGGAATAGAGGGTCTTTTCGATGCAGTTGCGGACGGTAATACTGTATCCAGGGCAAAGCCCGATCCCGAAGTTTTTCTCAAAGCTGCTGAAATGCTGGGAGTCGTTCCTAAAGCATGTGTTGTTTTTGAAGATGCAGTTGCAGGCGTCAGGGCCGCGCTGAACGCAGGCATGACATGCATCGGTATCGGATCGCCCCAAGTGCTTACCGGCGCCGTGTATGTGATTCCGGGCCTCGACAAAATGAACCTAAAGAAACTGATTGAAATAGAAAATATATCCGGTTATGAACACTTGCTATAAAAAGGATGAATGGCTCATAATCGAGGAGGGATTTCACCCTGAACTGAACAGGGAATCTGAGAGCATCTTTTCGATAGGAAACGGATATATGGGACAGAGGGCAAACTTCGAAGAACACTATTCGGGCGATTCCCTCCGGGGGAGCTATGTAGCTGGTGTCTACTATCCCGATAAGACGCGGGTGGGATGGTGGAAGAACGGATATCCCGAATTTTTCGCAAAGGTCCCGAATGCACCCGCATGGACCGGAATCGATGTTTCTGTAAACGGAAATCAGGTGGACCTGGCTACGGCAGAGATCGCTTCCTTTGTGAGGATACTCAATATGAAGGATGGCTTTCTCGACCGGAAATTCAGTATCAGGGTCGAAGGAGGCAGGAGGCTGGAGTTCAACTCAAGACGCTTCGTGAGCATGATGGAGCCTGATGCCGGAATTATCAAATATTCAATCCGGTCATCTGATTTTGACGGTACCCTTGGGTTCAGCCTGAGCATCGACGCCGATGTACGGAACGAAGATGCAAACTACGGGAAGAAATTCTGGAAGGAGGTGACAAGGAGAGCCGATCAGGGGAAAGGGATGATAGTTGCAAGGACCATGAAGACCGACTTCCATGTCGCAACCGGAATGTGTTTCCAGGTATTTGTTAATGGCAAACAGATACAGGTAAATGCAGAGGTCGTTAGCCGTACAAAATATGTTGCATCCACATTTTCAATTCCTGTCAGTCAGGGTGATGAGGTTACCGTCATTAAGTATGCTGCTGTGCTTTCCTCGCTGAATAACCCGAAGGATACTCTGGTCCGTGACGCCACAAAACGGCTCGGCGAGATCATGGATGAGGGTTATGTCAAACTGATCGGAGACCACATGGAAGT
>JBAVOD010000396.1:0-10175 GCA_049691735.1 Bacteroidales bacterium | reverse complement strand
AGAACAATCTTTTCCTCATCTGCAAGCCAACCGGTCAGTGTTCCGTATGACAGCAGGGGCAGTTGTATGGTTTCACCATCGGGAACTGCCGCAACGGACTCATCTTCAACCTTAATGGCGGCTGGTTTTTCTGCACTGTGATTTACCGGTATAGCTTTTTTCGCCTCACCGGTCATCCGGGTGGCCGACCCGGTTCTGACAGATTCTTCATTTACTGCAAGGATTGTATTCCCCTGTGAGGCTGTGATCTCCCTGTTCCACCTGTAGGCAAGGAAGCTGATTGTAATCACTGCGGCAATAGCAGCAGCAGCCCTGAGATAAACAGGGTACAAACGTTTCTTCCTGATAAACGGGAGCAGGTTATTCCATAAATGAACCGGAGGAAGGACTTCCAGATCTTTAAGCCCGTTCCTGAAAAGAAGGTCAATATTGGCTCCCTTGTCAATCATTTACAACCTTTTTGTTCACCCCCGTATATAAAGTTACCTTTTTCTGAAGAATGATCCGCGCCCGCGAGAGGTTCGATTTTGAGGTCCCTTCCGAGATGCTTACCATCTCACTTATTTCCTTATGAGAGTACCCCTCAATCGCGAAGAGGTTAAATACCATCCTGTATTTGGGAGGCAGCTCTCTTATAATATCGAGCAGGTCAACTGCTTCAAGTCCGCTGTAATCCTCAGTATCAGGATCAGCATCAGGTTCAGGGATAAGATCAATGTCATCCACCCTGTAAAGACTGTGTCTGCTCCTGAATTTCTCAAGCGCGGTATTGACTACTATCCTGCGCATCCATCCTTCAAAAGAACCTTCATGCTTGTAATTAACAAGATTATCAAAAATCTTGATAAATCCGTCCTGCAGAATATCCCTGGCTTCTTCGTCATTGCCGGAATACTGGAGGCATACTGCATACAGCTTTGCTGCATGCCTTCTGTACAGTAGTTCCTGATCCCTCCTGTTACCGGCCAGACAACCTTTGATTATTTTTTTTATTTCGGGCAAGGTTAGTTACCTGTTGAGGATATAAAAATAAACAAAAATTGTCTGAATCACCAGCAATTCATAAAAGATTGATGTAATTTTTACCCTAAAGGTTGCGTCACACCACGGGAAAATCAGAGATTGATCACTTCTCCGTATGCTGCAGCTGCAGCTTCCATTATTGCTTCCGACATTGTGGGATGCGGATGTACAGATTTGATTAATTCATGTCCTGTGGTTTCGAGTTTCCTGGCAACAATGATCTCAGCGATCATTTCGGTTACATTTGCTCCGATCATATGTGCGCCCAGAAGCTCACCGTATGCTGAATCGAATATCAGTTTTACAAATCCATCCCTGGCGCCTGCTGCGCTGGCCTTGCCTGAAGCACTGTAAGGGAATTTGCCAACTTTAATGTCATAACCGGCCTCCCTGGCTGCAGCCTCAGTCATCCCGCACGAAGCAATTTCAGGGGTAGTATAAGTGCACGACGGAATATTAGTGTAGTCGAGCGCTACAGGGTCGAGCCCGGCGATCTTCTCAACGCATATAATTCCCTCAGCCGAAGCCACATGAGCCAGGGCCGGACCATGCACTATATCCCCGATTGCGTAAATCCCTTCTATATTCGTCCGGTAATAATCATCAACCACAACTTTCCCCTTTTCTGTAACGATACCAAGGTCTTCAAGGCCGATTCCTTCAATATTTGTCGTAATTCCCACAGCGGAAAGGACTACGTCAGCATCGACGAATTCCTCGCCTTTCGGCGTTTTGATCCTTACCCTGCATTTGTCTCCCGAAGTATCAGCCGATTCAACTGTCGAATCAGTATAGATCTTCATTTTAAGCTTTTTAAACGATCTTTCGAGCTGTTTCGACACCTCCTCATCTTCATTGGGAACGATCCTGGGCAGAAATTCAACGAGTGTCACCTTCGTCCCCAGTGTCTGGTAGAAACATGCAAATTCGCTTCCGATAGCTCCGGAACCGACCACGACCATAGATTCGGGAAGGCGTTCCAGTGTCATTGCTTCGCGGTATCCGATTATCTTGCTGCCATCCTGCCTGAGACCGGGAAGCTCCTTAGACCGTGCTCCCGTTGCAACGATTATGTGCCTGGCCGAACTCTTAATTGCTTGTCCCTCACTGCTGGTTACCCCTACTGTGTTGTTGCCCAGAAGCTTACCGGTGCCCTTTATATACTCAATATTGTTTTTCCTGAAAAGGAATTGTACTCCCTTGCTCATGCCCTCGGCGACGCTCCTGCTGCGTGAGATGATTTTTACGAAATCGGGCTTTGCAGTGCCCTCAATGGTGATTCCGAATTCAGCCGACCGGTTGATGTATTCCATAACCTGCGCGCTTTTCAAAAGTGCCTTTGTCGGGATGCAGCCCCAGTTCAGGCAGACACCTCCGGGTTCAGCTCTTTCAACAACAGCGACTTTCATTTTCAGCTGCGATGCCCTTATTGCCGCTTCATAGCCGCCGGGTCCGCTTCCTATTACAATAAGATCATAATCCATGATTTCTGATATTTATATACCTTTTTATCTGAATTCATATGTTTTGTTTTTACCCGGCTTGCCGCCCGTTATCGGATTTCCTTAAAACCGTTACTGCTCCTTTTGCAATTACCCATAAAACAACAAGAGTGAATATTATTGTCGCACCCACGGGTATACCTGCAAAATAGGAAATTACATACCCGGCTGATGTTCCGGCAAAAGCAGCAATTACAGACAATAGGACTATCCTGGGATAGATCCGCGTGAATATCATAGCAATATTCGGCGGAATAGTCAGAAGTGAAATCACAAGTACAACTCCTGCCATCCTTATGTTCAGAACTATGGTCAGCGCCACAAGGGAAGTTGTTATATACTTGAAGGTGTTGACATACGGAGAATATGTCCTGGCAAACACTTCATCAAACGATATATACAAAATAGTCCTGTAAAAGAAGCTGAAATAGAAGACAAGAATGACCGACATGACGCCAAGTGCAATAATATCTGCGTAGGTAACTGTGAGGATGCTTCCGAACAGATATCCCATCAGGTTCGGGGAGTAACCCGGGGTAAGGTAAATGAAAATTATCCCGATCGCCATTCCGAACGCCCATAGTATACCGATCGCTGAGTCTTCCCTGATCTTATGCCCAACCGACAGGTACTCCACTCCCAGCGCCGAAAGGACACCAAAAACTGCAGCGCCGATCACCGGATTGATCCCTGCGAAGTATCCGATGCCTATCCCTCCGAATGATGCGTGTGTTATTCCCCCGCTCAGAAAAACCATCCTTTTTGACACGATATATGTTCCTGCAAGACCAGCAGTTATGCTGGCAAACAGTGCTCCCAGAAGTCCCCTGATCACAAATTCATACTGAAAGATGGTTCCTTCCATTGCTAATGGGTTTTTAAGACCGTATGAGGGACATCCCCGTGTGTGATCAGCTGGATCGGGCAATTATATGCCAGCAGCTGTTCATTTGTAATTTCAGGAGAGGGATGATAATGCAGGTGCCCGTTAACGCAGGCGAAGGTTTTGATGTGTGCGGTTATGGTCCCGATATCATGTGAAACCATCAGGATGGCCATCCGGTGGTTCAGGACCTTGAGTTTCTCGTAAAAGTCGTTTTCGAAATTTGAATCCACAAAATTACCTGGCTCATCAAGCAACAAAAGCTTCGGATCACCTATCACCGCGCGTCCCAGAAGCACTCTCTGAAGCTGTCCGCCTGAAATTTCGCCCGGTGACGAATTTCTGAATTCATTAAGGCCAAGGCTCTCTATTATCTCATCGGCTTTCTTTTTATCGGCAGACGTCATTCCTGATATAAGTCCTTTGCGGATCATCAGCCCTGATAGTATTACATCCCTTACAGTTAACGGGTAACTGATATCTCCTGTAGACATCTGGGGCAGATAACCTATTTTGTTGTTATTCCCCAGCACGTTGCTGAAAACTATTGAGCCTCCCGCAGGCTTTACAAGTCCGAGGATCAATCTCAGAAGTGTGGTTTTGCCGCCTCCGTTAGGGCCGATAACACCCACAAAGTCATTCTCATAAACACTGAATTCAACATCCTCAAGTACAAGGCCCTTTCCGTAGGAAGCTGATACGGATTTCATTTCCAGGAGACGCGATGCCATGAGTTCACTTATTTGTGTTGTTTGCAAAACTATCCTTAAGCACTTCAATGATATTCATTGTTGATCGGTACCAGTCTTCCGCCAGCGGATCAATTATAACCACCCTTGAACCGGTTTCATCGGCAATTGCCCTTGCATTTCTTGAATCATATTCGCGCTGCACCAGAATTACCTTAAGGTTTTCAGCTTTTGCACGGTCTATCAGGTACTTAAGCCTTGCCGGAGAAGGTTCTTTGCCATCATATTCGACTGCTATCTCCTCAAGGCCGTAATCGCGTGCCAGATATGCAAGATTAGGATGATAAATCATAAAGGAACGGGGGCCTCCTTCCGTTGTCAGAAGCCTGGCGCATGAGTCGGCTTCTGTTATCTTTTTAACAAATCTTTTGTAATTCAGTTCAAACAGAAGGCTGTCCCCCCGATCGAGCACTGTCAGAAAATCCCTTATCCGCTCAGCCATTCCGAAAGCACTTTTGGGTGACACCCAGTAATGCGGATCAGCAGCCTCTTTACCTGAGCCTTCATGGTCGTCCCCTCCCCTCATAGGTTCAATACCATCGCCAAGAGAAAGCTTTTTCATTCCCCTGTTCATTTCATAGAACCTGTCAAGCCAGGTCATTTCAAAACCCAGGTAGCCGTTGCTTATGTACGCAGATGACTTCATCAGCATGTTCACCTGTTCCGGATATGGCTCATAGATGTGTGGATTTGATCCTGGAGGTACCATTACATTCACATCAAATTTATCGCCCGCTATTTCCCTGACAAAGTATTTGAACGGAGGAATGCTGACTGTGATAATAGCCGCTCGGTTGTCGTTCCTGCCTCTTCCGCACGACATGATCACTATCAGAACGATACAGTAAAAGAATTGCTTCATCAGGGCGTGTTTTGAGTCAGGCTACAAAAATAACATATAACCAGATAAAAGCAGAGGTGTTGGAAATAAAATAAGATCAGCTACATTTACAGGTGTTGAGATAACCACCTTTTCGTAATTCACATACTTCTAAATGAAAAAACTTTTTATCATCACCATTTCAATCCTGATATCAAATTCATTATGGCTTTCAGGTCAGGCTCAGTACCTTGACTACAAGCTCATGTCGGCCAGGATTGAATCTTTTGGCCGAAGCTATCCCTCGCTGTGCAAAACAAGGTCAATTGTGAAGAGTGCCGGAGGCAGGGACATATGGCTTATAACTATCGGCACCGGTGACACAGACAATAAGCCGGGGATAACAATTACAGGAGGAACTGAAGGAAGCCACATTCTCGGAACGATGCTGGCATTGGGAGTTGCTGAGAAACTGATTGAAAACCGGGATAGCAGCAGGATTAAAAAGCTTCTTGAGGAGGTTACCTTCTATATCCTGCCTGATGTGAGCCCGGATGCAACTGAGCAGTATTTTTCGGGGATGAAGTACGAAAGGCATGTAAACTCCAGACCTGTTGATGATGACAGGGATTTTCTCATTGATGAGGATCCGTGCGAAGACCTTAACGGCGACGGCTTAATTACCCTCATTCGCATTAAAGATCCTTCAGGAACTTATATTGAGAACAGCGAAGACAAAAGGATAATGACACCGGCCGACCTTTCGAAGGGAGAGACCGGACAATATCTAGTCTATTCGGAAGGCATTGATAATGATGGAGATGAAAGGTTTAATGAAGACGGGCCGGGTGGGGTGAACTTCAACAGGAATTTTTCTTTTGACTATGAAGAATTCGGAAGCGGTTCGGGTCTCTATCCGGTATCGGAGCCTGAAACAAAAGCTGTAGCTGATTTCCTTTTCGACAGGTTTAATATTTATGCAGTTTTTTCGTTTGGACCTCAGGACAACCTGGGTCAGCCGATGAAGGCCCCGGAGAGCCCCGGGGAAGCACAGGGAAGACAGGAAGGATCAGGACGCAGGGAAAGGGGCCCGGTTACTTCAATAATGAAAAGTGATGAGGTCGTAAACAAGCTTGTATCCGACAAATACCACGAGTTGACCGGCCTGAAGGGCGCTCCATCAGCCGGACCGGCACACGGCAATTTCATGGAATGGGCATATTTTCACTACGGCAGGTACAGCTTTGGAACACCCGGGTGGTGGTTCCCCGTTGAGAAAGGTAAAAGCAGGGAAGTGGCATTCCTTAAATTTGCCGACAGGAATAACATGAAAGATGTTTTTATTCCATGGACAAAGATCGACCATCCCGGTTTTCCCGGCAAAGAAGTGGAGGTTGGAGGTATCAGGCCTTTTGTTATGGATAATCCTCCTGCCGATTCGGTCGGGAATCTCATCGATTCCCATTTCAGATTCATAAGTGCAGTTGCAGAGATGCATCCCGCTCTCGAATTTCTTGACGTTACTACTGAAAATGCCGGAGGAGATCTATTCAGACTCTCCCTGAAAGTGCACAACAGGGGAACGTTCGCTACCTGCACCGCGATCGGGGATCAGCTTTTATGGACAAGGATCCCGGGGCTTTCGCTGGATCTTTCTAAAAATCAGACAATCGAAAGCGGTACTAAGGTGCAGAGGATCTCAAGGCTCCAGGGAGGAGAATGCTCGGAATACAACTGGCTTATCCGCGGAAAGGGCCGGGTGGGAATAAATGCAGGAGCTGTCAACACAGGTTTTGTCAATTCAACTGTTGATTTAAAGTAACATACTGATAAAAAGGAATATCATGAAAAAAGTACTATACGTATCACTCCTGTCAAATATACTGCTGATCCTTTCGGTCACCCTTACGGCGCAGAAAGCCGAGCTGTTCTTTAAGGCAGCCGGGTCACCCTCCAATCCGAAGGTTCAGGCTTCATGGAATAAATACTACACCTATGAAGGAATAACCGGGCTCTGTAAAAAGCTGGTGGCAGAATATCCCGGGCTGGTGACAATGGAATCGGCAGGAAAATCCTATCAGGGAAGGGACATTATTGCCCTGACGATCACTGACAGAAAAAGCGGGGATCCCGACCACAAACCCGGGTTTTATATTGATGGCAACATCCATTCAAATGAGATCCAGGGTACCGAAATGGCGCTATATACTGCATGGTATCTCTGCGAAATGTACAATGAGAACAAATTCATAAACGAGCTTCTGAAAGATAAGGTTTTTTATATCCTTCCGACGATCAATCCCGATGCAAGACAATACTTCATGGACGAGCCAAATTCGGCCAATTCGCCGAGGTCGGGGCTTGTGCCGGTTGATAACGACCGCGATGGACTTTATGATGAAGATGGTTACGATGACCTTAATAACGACGGCATTATCAGCCTGATGCGGCGTAAGAGCGAATATGGCACATATAATGCCGATCCCAAAGACCCGCGCAGGATGGTACGTGCAGAACCGGGCATGAAAGGAGAATACGAGATCCTCGGATATGAGGGAATAGATAATGACGGCGACGGCCTGATAAATGAGGACCCTGTGGGCGGCTACGACGGTAACCGGGATTATGGCTTTAACTGGGAGCCGTCATATGTTCAGCAGGGAGCCGGCAAATACCCCTTTTCGTTTCCTGAAAACCAGGCTGTGCGCGATTTTAGCTTCAGGCACCGGAACATAACAGGGGCGCAGTCATTTCACAATTCGGGAGGGCTTGTTCTCAGGGGGCCGTCTATAAGAGGCGGCGGAGCTGAAGAATTCAACCGTACCGATGAAACTGTGATAAACAGTATCGGGAAAAAAGGTCAGGAGATAATACCCGGTTACAAATTCATTACAATATGGAAGGACATGTATACGGTGTATGGCGGAGAGCTCGACTGGTGGTACGGTGCAATCGGAAGCTATGTCTATTCCAACGAGCTCTGGAATGATTATTTGTTATTCAACGACACCACAAATACCGACGAGTATGAATTTGACAGGCTTCTTCTTTTTGAGGATGCATTTGTTCCGTGGCAGGAGGTTGATCACCCGGTTTATGGCAAAGTGGAGGTAGGAGGATTTAACAAGAACTTTGGCCGGATACACCCCGGCTTCCTCCTTGAGAGCGACTCTCACCGGAACGCTGCATTCTGCATTTACAATGCCTGGGTGACGCCAAAACTGGAAGTAAACGGCGTTAAGGTAAAGGATATCGGGGGTGGACTGAGGGAGGTAACCGCCACTGTGGTAAACAGGCAGCTGATGCCTACCCATTCAGGCACAAACCTGAAATACATTATCGATCCTCCCGATTATATTTACCTCGAAGGCGGAAAGGCTATAGCGGGAATGGTGGTAACCGACAAGGACAGGAATATCGGCATTGAACAGAAAAAAGATCCGCAGCGGCTTGAAATCCGGAACATTGAAGGATATCAGCATATTGACGTGAAGTGGATTGTCCGCGGCGACGGGAAATTTACTGTAAGGGTTGAAAGTGTAAAGGGAGGAACTGCATCGGCGCAACAGGAATAAAAAAAGGCCGGCACCCCAGCGCCAGCCTCACCAAATTCAGGAATGAAAACAAAATGATGAAAACTAAAATGTCTGTAACGAAATCTTGAAATACCCGGGGGCTTTTGATGCGTCTATCTGAAACTTCCAGGCTCCCGCCTTGTCTTTGTTTTCCTCATTTGACATCTGGAATGATTTTCTCCAGTTAAGGTTAACTGATTCATCAATAACTGTATCCGAGTATGTCTTTCCGCCCGGCATTATGATCTTTATCCTGATATCCCCGGCCTTGCAGTCACCGTTTATCGACATTACAACAGAATTGGAACCTGGATCGACATCAAATATATAATCTCTTGAAAACGAAGCGTCCTTTACCGACTTTGCAAAGTTCCACGAGGTCCTTTCGCTGTTTTCATCCCAGTGAAACCCCTGAAAATCACCCATTTCAGGAAGTACGAATGGTTCACCCCTGTAGTTGCCCTGGAATTCCGGAAGATTCCCCTTGAATAATTTCCACTGGCCTCCATACTTTGAAGCCTGATCAATTTGTTCCTGGGCATTCTTCATTGCTTCTTCGAGCGCCTTTTGCTGTTCCTGCATCGCTTTAGCCTGCTCTTCATGAGCTATCTTCTGGTCAGAAGTTGTATTCTTCTGGTTATTAAGCTCTTCGAGAGATTTCAGTTCCTTTTCCTTATTATCCTGACTAATCTCCTGGGCAGTTACCGTCCCGGGCAAAGCACAGATTGTTAAGAGAAAAGCTGCTGCAAATATGATCCTGATCTTTTTCATGACACCCTGTTTTTAAAGTACAAATCAAAGATAATGCCCCTTTTAATATGTCATTGTTAACGCCGGGTTAATGCCGGGTTAATGTTAGGATGCAGGACAGGATGTATCAATAAATTAAATACTTTTGAGATTGCAAACATGCAAACATGAAAAAAAGAAATACAATCCTCATACTCGGGGTTTTCTCAATATTAATACTGGTCGCCGTCCAGATTGTTATTGTAAGAGGTATATGGCAGCAGAGGGATGAAATGTTCAACCTGCGTTACCGGATGTTCTCACAAAATGCAATCGCAGGCATGAGCAGAAGGTGGGGGACCGATGGTTTTGATACTGCCCGTTACATGATCAGCGCCTATTCGGCCAAAGCTGTGAAGGAAATTGAAGGAATAAAGAATGATTCTGCCCTTGCGGCAAAGAAGCTTGAAGTGCTCAATTTTGTCGTCAGGGTATTATATAATGAACAGGACCTTTCACAATACCTATCTGATTTTTTTGAAAGGCAGGGACTTGAAAAGAAATTCAAATACAGGATCAGGGTTAATTACTTTGAACTTTTAGATAACGATGTTGAGATTCCTGTTTATGTGAATGAAGAATTTGCAGCCCGCCGGATGCCTCCTGCAGCAAACCCGGCTGTAAGGTCCCAGGGAGGAGTCAGGCAGCCACAGCCTGAAACCCA
Source organism: Bacteroidales bacterium (assembly GCA_049691735.1). Taxonomy (GTDB): domain Bacteria; phylum Bacteroidota; class Bacteroidia; order Bacteroidales; family VadinHA17; genus LD21. The sequence continues at coordinate 170 of JBAVOD010000396.1, read as the reverse complement.
GTCATCGCCAGGCCGGAGGACTGATTCCAGGCCTTCCCGTACAAGAGATCAATCCGGGTCTTATGTAGGTTCGCCCGCCAGGAATACATCTGAAATCCTTGTAAGAGGATACAGGACCGAAGATAATTACTACAGGCTCGATTTCGACTATTATATCGATTTTTCAGACA
>JBAVOD010000395.1:0-4045 GCA_049691735.1 Bacteroidales bacterium | reverse complement strand
CGGTAATACTGAGCTTCCAGCTCAATGGCAATGCCAGCCCTTCTTATATTTTTAGCATAGCAGAGGAAGTTGTTAAACCTGCAATAGCTGTTGTTGAAGGTGTTTACAGCGTCAATGTTTATGGGGCAACACCAAGGGAGTGGGAGCTTACATATGACCAGCAGAAACTCTCGGCAATCGGCATAAGTTCATCAGCAATAAGCGCTTCAATCAACAATTACCTGCTTGAAAAAGAGCTTGGCGGAGCATCTGAAACCATGTCAGGAGGACCTGAAAAAAGAACTTATATTACTCTTGAAGGAAATAACAAAACGACTTTTAAATGGGATGATATTCCGGTAGCAAAAACATCGGGACGCATCATACATCTTACCGATGTTGCACAGGTAAAGCTGAAAGACCAGCATCCGCAAAGCTATTTCAGGATAAACGGGCTTAACACAATTAACATAAATGTCAGCGCCGGCAGGAACGTAAATAATATAAAAGTCGCACGCGGAGTAAAAGAGGTGATTGAAAGGCTTAAGAGTGAGCTTCCTCCCGGTTACAGTATCAGAACATCGGTTGACAGTACCACCTATCTGAAAGAGGAGATATCGAAAAATATCTTCCGGACAATCCTGTCAGTTGTGCTGCTGCTCCTGTTTGTGCTGGCAATAAGCCGTGAATTCAAATATCTTCTTATCATAAGCATAAGCCTCGTTGCCAATATATTGATTGCCTTCATATTCTACTATCTTTTTAAGCTTGAGATACACCTCTATTCCCTTGCAGGGATAACGGTCTCCTTCGGGATCATCATCAATAACACAATAGTAATGACCGATCATATAAGGTTCCGTAAGAACCGGAAGGTCGGCATTTCGCTTCTGGCGGCAACCCTGACAACCATCGGAGCCCTGTCGGTTATCTTTTTCCTCGATGAGGCATCAAAGGTCACCCTGGCCGATTTTGCAGCCGTTGTTATAATCAACCTCTCTGTTTCCCTTGCAGTTGCACTTTTTTTTATTCCTTCACTTATTGAGAAGATAAAACTTGCTCCCAGGTTCAATGCTCTTGTCATAAGAAGGAAAAGAAGGGTGGCATGGCTTTCGGGGAAATACCTCCGCAGCATTGATTTCATAATTAAATACAGGACGATATTCATAATAGCTGCCATCCTGATCTTCGGGCTTCCGGTATTCTTCCTGCCCGATTCCCTTCCAAAAGACCCGCGCGGCCAGGTAACCGACGGGGAGCGTACGAAATTCCAGAAGATCTATAACAAAACTCTTGGCAACAAAAAATATCTCCAGAATATCAAGCCTGTTGTAAATAAGGCGCTTGGCGGAACCTTCAGGCTTTTTAGCGAAAAGGCAAAGAACAGCAGGTTCTATTATTACGGAAGTCAGGATGAGGTTCAGCGAACACAGCTCAGCATCGAGATTGGTCTGAGCGAAGAGGGTCTTACAATTGAAGATATGAATACCACTTGTGCTGGACTTGAAAATATGCTTGCATCGTACAGCGAGATTGACATGTTCACGACCCGGATATTCAGTAAGGAAGAGGCAAGTGTTTCCGTTACGTTCAAACCTGAACACGATTTTACGATCTTTCCTTTCATCCTTAAGATCAGGATCGAGGATTACATGAATGGTATCGGGAGCTATCATGCTACCGTTTACGGAGTTGGCAAAGCTTTCAGCAACCAGGTCTACAGCGATTATATCCAGACTAACTACAGGGTTATAATGAAGGGGTATAATTATGATCAGCTTTATGCATACTGTGAAGCCCTGAAGGAAAGACTCATAGCAAGCGGCAAGGGAAGGATTAAGGAGGTGTTCCTGCTTGGAGAAGATTATGGCGGATTCTTTATAGGCAGGGGTAACAGAAAGGTTTACCGCAACAGGCTGGGCATGGATAAGTATTTCCTTGCTGAAAACGGATCGGACGTTGCATTTGCTTACAATGAAGCGAAAAGATACTCAAGGGCGGCGACAATGCTTCAGCCGGCATACATTGACGGAGTGAACGCACCTGTAAATATCAGGTCGCGGCAATCGGAGGAGTATGATTACTGGAACCTTAATAATGCTCCTTTAAAAACCCAGTCGGGGCAGTTTGTAAAGCTCAGGGATTTTTCATCGGTATCGCGCGAGATATCAGATAACACGATCAGGCGCGAGGACCAGCAGTATGTTATTACTGTTGGTTACGATTTTATTGGTAATTACGAGCTTGGCAGACTTATTCTTGACCGTAACATCAAAGAAACAAGCTCGATCCTGCCTCTTGGCTATACGGCTCAAAGCGGCTCCTACAGCTACTCATGGGATCAGAAAAAGACAAATTACTACCTGATCTTCCTTGTGATACTGATCATATATTTTATCTGTGCAATCCTTCTGGAGTCATTCAAACAGCCATTTGTGGTTATAAGCCTTATACCTTTCTCATTTATTGGTGTTTTTGTGACTTTTCATCTATTCAATATAACTGCCGATGAGGGAGTGTTTGCAGCGATGATCCTTCTTTGCGGGATTGTTGTCAATGCCACGCTTTATATTCTGAATGACTTTAACAGCATCAGAAGGCAGAGGCCGGCCATTCCTGAAAGAGTTGCATACCTGAAGGCATTCAACGGTAAGATAATTCCGATAATCCTTACCAAGCTCTCAACTATCGTCGGTCTGGTTCCCTTCCTTCTTACAGGCAAGGATGAGCGGTTCTGGTTCGCCCTGGCCGCCGGAACCATCGGAGGACTGGTGTTCAGCATGATAGGGTTGATGGTGTACCAGCCGATAATGCTTTCGAAGAAAGGTCTTGCAAGTCCTGCAAGTCCTGCAGGTCATGCAGGTCTTGCAGGTCAAATCTGTAACAACTAATACTCGTGCTAAATGGGGACAGTAAAAAATTTTGAAGAATTGGCAGTATGGAAAATGGCCAGAGAAATTGTGAATCAGATCTATTTTGATTTCAAAGCCTGCAGGGATTATGGATTTAGAGACCAGATAACTCGTGCGGGTATTTCAATTATGAACAACGTAAGTGAGGGTTTCTGCCGGGGCAGCGATGCTGAGTTCAGGCAATTTCTCAACATATCCAAAGGATCTGCCGGCGAGGTTAAGAATATGTACTATATAGCTGAAGATCAGCAGTATATTTCTTGTGATGATGCATTAAAAAGAAGAGATAAATCTCAACAACTAATAAATAGTATAGGTAGTTTCATAAAATATTTAAAACCAAATGCCAAATAAAGACTTGCACGACCTGCACGACCTGCACGACCTTCACGACCTGCACGACCTTCACGACCTGCACGACCTGCACGACTTGCACGACTTGCACGACCTGCACGACCTGCACGACCTGCACGGCTTGCACGACCTGCACGATCTGCACGACCTGCACGACTTGCACGACCTGCACGACAATTAAAGACTATGGTTAAATTCTTAATATCCCGCCCCGTTGCCGTAATAATGACCTTCCTGGCGCTGCTGTTGCTGGGGATTGTTGCGTCAAACAGACTGCCGGTATCGCTGATGCCTGACATTGATATTCCTGAGATCACTGTTGCAGTTTCACGACCTGATGTCAGTGCGCGGGAGCTGGAGAATACCGTTGTATCCATTCTGCGGCGTAATCTGCTTCAGGTTCAGGGACTGGATAAGATCGAATCCGAATCGCGCAACGGAAGCGCCCTGATCCGCCTTTCATTCAAATTCGGGAATGATATCAATCTTGCCTTTATGGAGGTGAACGAAAAGGTTGACGGTGCATTGAACAACCTTCCGAATGACCTTGAAAGGCCAAGAATAATTAAAGCAAGCGCTACCGATATACCGGTGTTCATGCTGAATATAAGCCTGACCGACAAACAGGCCGGAAATGAGAAATTCATCGAGTTGAGCGAATTTGCCGAGACGGTCATTAAAAAGAGGATCGAGCAGCTTCCCGAGATCGGAATGGCAGATATTACAGGACAGATCAAAAGGGAGATCTATATTAGTCCCGATGAAAAGAAGATGAGCAGCCTCGGCATTACCGACAATGA
>JBAVOD010000394.1:0-4522 GCA_049691735.1 Bacteroidales bacterium | reverse complement strand
GGATAATAGAGGTGGGTCCGAAAGGGATGATCGACAAGGAAATGCAGTATGATGACTATATTTCGGACGAAAATCTTAAGATCAGAAGGGGAAGTTTATATTAAGTCGATAATAAACAGAGTCGGGGTAAATAGCACTTAATTCGACACTGGGCGTTTGGAATTAACATGTTCCTTAGTATATTTGAATAACATTAAACCTCACCCCAGATGAAAAATTTAACCTTTTTTAAATTGATACTCATGTCATTGGCATTGGCATCATGCAGTGATTCGAATCCAGTATTAACTATTGAAGGCGGCAAGGTAACCGGCGTGCAGACCCCGACTAAGGGGATTATTGCATATAAGGGTATTCCTTTTGCCGCGCCTCCGGTAGACAACCTGCGTTGGAAAGAGCCACAGCCCGTTGTGCCCTGGGAAGGCGTAAAAGTAGCAGACACTTACGGCGCTGCTGCAGAGCAAATAACATGGGATCCACAAAGTTTTTACGGCAGGGAATGGCGGGCAAGCGGCAGTGTCCCTTTCAGCGAAGACTGCCTTTATCTGAACGTCTGGACTCCGGCAGCAGGCAAAACAGATAAGAAACTCCCTGTTGCCATGTGGATACACGGTGGTGGCTATCGCGAAGGCTTTGCCTTTGAACCGGAAATGGATGGTGGCGAATATTGGGCTTCGCAGGGTGTAATTTTAGTATCGGTTACTTACCGTCTGGGCGTTATGGGATTTTTCTCACACCCGCTTTTGTCGGCCGAAAGTCCGCACGGAGTCTCGGGCAATTATGGCTTATTTGACCAGATTGCAGCACTAAAATGGATTCAAAATAATATCGGACAGTTCGGGGGTGACCCCAACAATATTACCATCTTCGGTCAGAGCGCCGGTGCCGGTAGCGTCCAGTCATTATGTGCTTCTCCGCTGTCAGAGCATATGATCAGCCATGCAATAAGCATGAGTGGCGGCGGGCTAAACGATACGAGGCCAGGTATCCTGCTCGATACCGCTCAGCTGGCCAACAAGACAATGATGGATCATTATAAGAAGACTACATTGGAAGAAATGCGCGCACTTTCGTTCAAGGAACTTCTTCAAATGTCGGCTGAGTACGCGGCAGCCACAAAAAAACGAGTTTCGTGGAGCCCTGTTATCGACGGATATCTCTTAACCGGCACGTTCACCAAGGCCGCGCGAGACAACGAAATTGCCGACATCCCTTATATGTTTGGATACACTGCAAACGATATGAATGATGCTACGAAAGCTGTGGCAGATTTCTGTGCCCTGCGTGCGGAAAAAAGCAGTAAACCTGCTTTTGCTTATTTATTCGCTCGTCCTCTGCCGGGTGATGATAATGGAGCATTTCACTCATCGGATTTGTGGTATGTGTTCCACTCGTATTCTCACAGCTGGCGGCCTTTCACAGAAGGCGACAAAGCTTTGAGCAAAAAAATTGCCGGCTACTGGATTAATTTTGCCAAATCCGGCAATCCGAATGGCAAGGACGAAGGGCTTTGGACTCCTTATTCTGCCGGGCTTCCTGAATTTATGGTATTCAATGTGGATGGAGACAAGGCAGTCTGTGCCATGACCAGCACACCCGAATTCAAGGGTCCGTCGCCCAGGAAATAAAAAACGGCTTGCAGAAATTATAATGCTTTCCCTCCGGGCATGCAGCAACCGGATTCAGTGAATCTTGTCTTTAAGGGAACAATGGATCAGATTCTCTCACTGGTATCCGGGAAAGTGTCACGGAATAATCTTCATTGATAAAATCTTATGTCATGAAATATGAACATTACTGCAGACTGTTTTTATCATTAGTGTGTGTATTTTCAGTTACCGGTTTATCCTGTACCAGAAATACCGATGCTGAGAAAAAACTGCATCCATGGGAGATGTTTGAGATAACGCTTCAGGCAGAGAGGGAGTACAGTAACCCTTATACTGATGTAACCTGCTGGGTAGAGTTGGAAGGTCCGGATTTTTCGAAGCGTGTTTACGGCTTCTGGGATGGAGGTAATGTTTTTAAAGTAAGAGTTGTTGCAACAAAACCCGGTAAATGGCACTGGCAATGTTCTTCGAATCAGCCCGATGATAATGGACTGAACAATAAACGAGGTGATTTTGAAGCCATCGGATGGTCAAAACAAGAGATTGCAAAGAATCCTAATCGTCGTGGTTTTATAAGACCTGCAGAAAAGGGCCATTCCCTTCAGTATGCTGATGGTACCCCGTTTTTCATGGTCGGCGATACCTGGCTTGCGGGAACTACGTGGCGATTGCCTTTCAGAAATGCAGCCTCACCGGAAAACTATGAACCAGGACCCGGAATTGGCTTTGAAGATGCTGTGACATACAGGAAAAAGCAGGGATTTAATTCTGTAAGTATGATTGCTTGTTTCCCTAACTGGGAGGCAGACGAAAATGCCAGTACATATGCCGACTCGAGCGGATTATTTATAAGGAATGCGTGGGAGAAATTCGGTTATTTCGTTAAAGACGGACAAATGACTTCCAAGGATATGCGTGATGAATACGGGAACAAACCCTTCGTGATGTCCCGGCTTCACATAGGAGTTGCGGATTTTGACAGAATAATCCCGGAATATTTTCAAAGTCTTGACAAAAAGATGGGATATCTCTCCGATCAGGGGTTTATACCTCTGCTTGAAAGTGTAAGACGGGACAATTGTCCTGCCTGGAAAGCATACTTTGATTTTAATGAATCATATTCGAGGTATATTCAATATCTCATTTCGAGATATGGTGCCTATAATATTCTTTTCAGCGGCATTCATCTCGACTGGATTCCAAAAGAATACAGTCTTACGGCTGATGAATTCAATGAAGCCCTTACGTATCATTTGAAAAAGTATGGTCCGATGCCATTTGGCCAGCCGTATACAACTCTGATAAACAACTCAACCTACCGGCAATTTGGTCACGGTCAGGATTGTCCATGGCTTACAATGCACAGTGTGGGTAATAATCCCCGTGATCATCGTGTTTCAGCCATGATCGATACTTTGTTTATGCTGTCGCCGGCTTACCCTGCCATTAATTTTGAACCTTATTATACCGGGTGGGATCATTCCCTTAACAAACCTCATGGGGAGCGTCCGCCCGTTAATTCTGCCCGCGACAATTACTTCACCAGGGCTATGATGTATGGGTCAGTCCTTTCCGGCGGATTATCGGGACATGTTCACGGAACAGCAGCTTATGATATAACATCAACAGGTGAACCGGCCGGCATGCGACCACATTTCTGGGATGCCATGAAGTATCAATCGGCTGATTATATGAGACATTTAAGTGAATTTATCCTGTCGGAAGGTAAAAAGTATCAGACTCTTGAACCAGCCCGGTCAGATATTATTCCCGGAAAAGCTGAGGGAAGTTTTGAAGACGGACTCGACGGGTGGTCATATATGATGAGAAATAAGGAAAGGGATTTTGCATTATTATATTTTGAAAACGGCGCGGTGAAACCGTCTCTGAATGGATTCATACCAGACAGACAATATTCTTTAAAATGGTTTGATCCGGTAAAGGGCGTGTGGGGAAAATCATTGACGGTAACGACTGATGAAGAGGGATCCCTGGCTATTCCTTTTTTCCCTGATTCACAAAATCCTTCTGTTACTGACCGGGCTTTGAAGATTAAGAAGATCCACATGGAGAGACCTTAAAAACCAAAAACCCCGGAGCATACTATCCGGGGCTTTTAGCTTGCAGTCGGGTACTTTTATTTATTATACTTTAATGTTACGATAAATTTCCCGCTTTCCTTTCCGGGGATAACTTTCATTTCCATCTGTCCCGTTACTTTAGTCCCTACTCCGAGAACCGAAAGGGTATCTGTCACTGTGGCCTTATCACCTGTACCTATCAATTCGGCTTTGGTCAGCTCACCTCTCCACAATACAGGACCGAAGGTATGTCTGAATGTGTATTGTCCGGGCACAATATTTTCAAAAATATACTCATCCTGCCCTTCCTTAATCATTTTTCGTTCAACCATTTCTCTGTCCTTCATAAGTTCAATTTCTGCACCTCTACCCATCGTTTGTTCTGTTCTTTCCCTGTAATAATCTGTTCCGCTGTCAAATGCCTCAACCTCAAAGTAATATTCAGGATCCTTATTCAGACTATGTATTGCTAAAGTGTAATTATCATAAACCATATAGTTGTTGTAAAGCTTATCGGGCTCAATACCATAGCGGACAACATATCCGTCGGCTCCTTTAACAGGTTGCCAGATAAGTGTTGCGTCGCGGCGATCTTCCGGGTCGCGGACCACCATTACATCATTTACCACTGTAAATTTAGCCTTATCAGGATTTCCGAAAATCCGTAAATCCTTTACAGCAAATTTCCCGCTGTCAGGCGTGAATACATTGGTTAATTTTACATACCTGGCTTTTACAGGTTCTGAAAGCTCGGTATAATCATGTCTGTTATCCACAGCATTATTACTTTTGTCAATTAGCATCGACCAGTTCTTATTGTCGTTTGAAATC
>JBAVOD010000393.1:0-1509 GCA_049691735.1 Bacteroidales bacterium | reverse complement strand
GGTTTATGTTATATCGTTTCAATACATCATTTCCTCCTCGCCTGAGAGCAAGTATAAAAATGATGATGATATGACTTAATAAGGAACATTTCTTAACCAATAAGTCGTAAAAATAAACATATTTTATTAATCGCGGCAATTTTTTTTAAAAAAACAATTCTCCGGAGGATTTATTCAAGTTTTGCGGTTTCGCCTTTATCCGGTACTCCCCTGAAGGGATAGTACTGTAAAAATGACATAAATTGATAATGAAGCTAACTTTGAGTTTCATTAAATGCTCAATAAAGCAAATTTTTAAGATTGGAATCAGTACATTTAAGCTGAAAAATATTTATAAAATAATCTAAAGGAAATAAATTATGATCTCCAGGAATTTGATTACCAATTTCTTACTAATTGTGGCAACAGTTGTCTCTGCATACGGTCAGGACAATCCCAAAACGGCACCCCAAAAGACATTAAAAGAAGCATACGCCGGGAAATTCCTTATAGGGGCTGCAAATGATCTTACATCGATTTCCGATGCCGAGTCGGCAAATATTAAAATGCAATACGACATCATTACCCCGGAAAATTGCATGAAACCGCAGCCAATCCATCCTTCAGAGGATAGGTACAACTTTGTAACATCCGATGCAATGGTTGAGTGGTGTCAGAAGAATGGTTTAAAGGTTTGGGGACATACTTTAGCCTGGCATTCTCAGTCGCCGGCATGGTTCTTCCAGGAAAAGGACCCGGCAACCGGAGAAGAAGCTAAGCCTGGGACTCCGCCCGAAACAGCATCGGATCGTAATGCTCAACGGCCCAACACGGCAGGTTTTGGGGGTCGCGGCAATACAGGCCCGCAAGCTAGCCGGGAAGTCATTCTGGAACGTCTGAAGAATCATATCATGACTGTGGTCGGGCGATACAAAGGGCGTATTATGGGATGGGATGTAGTTAATGAATCGATTGCCGACGGCGGTGACGGTACGACAGAAAATCTTCGGACTTTCAGTTGGTATAAGGCAGTCGGGCCCGAAGTTCTGACCCTGGCTTTCAAGTGGGCACATGAAGCTGATCCTGATGCTAAGCTATACTACAACGACTACAACATCGAGCAAGGCGCTGTTGAAAACAAAGGAAAACACGCAAGTTCCATGTTACTTCTCAAGCGTCTCATTGCAGAAGGTGCTCCAATCACCGGTGTGGGAATTCAGGGACATTGGCACCTGGACACTAACCTTGAGGACGTTGAAAAAGCTATCGAGGATTACGCGACGCTGGGGCTGAAGGTTTCTATTACAGAACTGGACGTGACCGCAACAGGTGATAATAGTGGCGCTTTTGGTGTACGTCAGGGCAATAGAACCATCCCGGCAGAGAATTATCAGAAACAGGCTGAGGTGTACAAAAAATTGTTCGAAATTTTCATGCGTCACTCAGATGTGATCGAACGCGTAACCTTCTGGGGCCTTAGCGATACCAGGTCATGGCGTAGGGGGCAGGATGCACTTTTATTTGATGGTC
>JBAVOD010000392.1:0-13606 GCA_049691735.1 Bacteroidales bacterium | reverse complement strand
AAGAGCTGTGATTCCATTGTCGATAGCCTTAGAGTATTCGTTGAGCCCGAAATATGCAGTTACCAAATTCGAATAACATTTGAACAATATTAGACTAGGCTGATTGACAGTAAGTTTATCAATACATTTTAAGGTAATGGACTCCATATTCTTAAAATCTCCAAGATTGAAATATGCAACGCTTGCGCTGTATAAACATTTGCAATAAGTTTCGTCAAAGCAATTTAACTTGTCACGAATTGATTGCGACTTAATTAGCCATCGAAGTGCTTCAGAATAATTACCTTGTGTTGCATAAAAGTGCCCAACATAAAACAGAGAATTTGATAGTATCAAGTTTTCTTCAGTTACTGATTCTATGCATTTAATGATCTTGAATATTATAAGTTGCGACTTTGCAGTATCTTCTAAACTTAAAAATTTTTGGTAGCAACTATTTAGTGCATCAAGACTTTCAGTTTGTGAATTAGTCAGTCTGCCATTTACGTATAATTGGGAGTCAACTTCACTAATACTATTTAATTTGCATCTAGAGTTTGCAAACCCTAATGAAATTTTGAAAATGCCTAAAAGAAGGCTTGACAAGAAGAATAACTTAAATAAATTTCTATTTCTCAAGTTAGTCATTTAAAGTAAAGATTTTATAAATAGATACGCTGTTCAAGATTAAAGAAAAAATAGATTTAAATGCAATTTATAATTTTTTTAATGTAATATATTGATAATCTTTTGCTAATAAAACAAAACTAAAAAGAATGGAATTTTTTGTGTCACAAATATAGATGTTGAATCATGCAACTATAAAGCGTTTAGGTTTCAAAAGGAATTCTTTTAATAAGTCAAAGATTGGTTCATGAAAAAAACTGACTATTCAGGTTTAATTGAAAGCTATATCAATGATGAGATGGGTGTCAGTGAAAAACAATTGTTCATAATAGAATTGTCAGCTAATAAATTGCTAAAGAGGGAATTTGTTCTATGGATTAAAACAGATCAGATACTTAGGAACCGGGGCAAAGTGGCCTTTAGAAAAAAGCTGAACACAATTATGGAAGCAAAGAAAGCAAAAATCCATGCATTCCATTTGAGAAGAATTATAATTTTCAAATATGCTGCAACGTTAACTGCGGCTATCATTGTAGGTGGGCTTATTTATCTTTCGGAAAGGCCAATGCCCAATAGCAAATTGGCCGAAAAATACTTTAGATTCTATTCTCCAACTGCCACTTCTCGGATGGGAGAAATAGCTGGTCAGAGCGATTATTCAATTGGGCTGGAATATTTTAATTTCCACGATTTTAAGAATTCTGCATTTTATTTTAATAGGATAATCGAAAGCAATCCGGATGATATGCATGCCACATTATTGAAAGGAATTTCAGATTTTGAAAATCGGGATTACGTAGCAGCCTCAATAGCATTTGGGATTATACTTGAAAACAATAAAAATATTTTCACCGATAATGCCAGGTGGTACTTAGCTATGTGCTATCTACTTACCGATCAAAAGTCTAAAGCATCTGAACAGATGAAAATAATAAAGCATTCTGAAAGTATATACAGAAGAGCTGCGGGCCGTGTGCTAAGGCATCTGAAGTGGTAAATGATATCAGATTTTAAATTACACTCTGAAATGAACCGGAATAAATATACTCCGCCTGTTTGAATGGCATTTCCTCTGTCTGATACCGGATGTAAAAGTCAGTCCGGTGTCTGCGCTCCCATGGAGCATGAGTGCGAACGGCAGGTTTATGATCTGCCGTTCTTATTTTTTATATTCTGTTACCTTTACCTCGGTACGCCTGTTCAGCTGCCTCCCCTCCGAGGTCACATTATTGCCAACAGGCGACGTTTGCCCGTAACCCTTGTACTGCAGCCTGCCGGGGGCAATGCCCTTCCCGATAAGGAAATTAACCACCGAGAGCGCCCTCTTCTCCGAAAGCTCCTGGTTCGACTTTTCACTCCCCACCGAATCGGTGTACCCGCCTATCTCGACCTTGAGCTCCTTATTTGCCTTCATCAGCTCAAGCAACTTGTTCAGCTCGCTCAGCGACTCGCTCCTCAGCTCCCACGAGCCGGTCTCGTAAAAGATATTCGCAAGCACCATCGTCTCCCCTGCCTTCAGCCGGCTCAGCTTTATCCTCTTGATATACGGCTCCTTCACCGAATGCTGCCCCTCGAGCATGAAATTCTCCGAATAGAACAGGTAACCGTCCCTGCTTACGCTCAGCCCGTAATTGAACCCCGTGGGCAGGCACACAAGGAAGTTGCCGGTCTCGTCGGTGGTGCCGTTAACTACCGGCTTGCCCGTCGAGAGGTTTACAAGCTCATAACCTGCCGTCAGCATCTGCCCGGTCTCCTTATCGGTCACCTTCCCCTTCAGGTAAGCCACCGGGTCGGGGCGCACCGACTCGTACAGCATGAATGAATAGATGTCCTTCCCCATGCCCGGGTCGCGCGCCGACGAGAAGTATGCCGTCTGCCCGCCCGACTCGATCATCAGGCCGCTCTCATCGTTGTAAGTGTTTATGGGATACCCGAGATTGACCGGCTCCGACCACGAGCTGTCGGGCTGCATCCTCGAGATATAAATATCGAACCCTCCCATCCCCGGCCAGCCGTCGGATGCGAAATAGAGTGTCCGTCCGTCGAAATGGATGAACGGCGACATCTCGTCGTTGGGGGTGTTGATGACCTTCCCCATGTTGCGCGGGGTGCCCCAGTTATTCTTCCCGTTCCACACCGAGTACCAGAGGTCCTTCCCTCCCATCCCGCCCGGCCTGTTGCCCGAAAAGATAAGCATGTGGCCGTCGGCGCTCACCGATGGCTGCGATTCCCAGAACCGCGTGTTCACCGGGCTTCGTACATCGGCAGGGATTGTCCAGTGCCCGTTGCGGACTGCCGAAAAGAAGATATCGCAGCTCCCGAGCCCGCCCGGCCTTTCACATGCCGTGAAGTACATGTATTTTCCGTCGGACGAGAGGCTCTGCGCCCCCTCGTTCTGCGGCGTGTTCAGCGGCGGTCCGGCATTCACGGCCTTCTGCCATACCGATCCCGAAAATGTGCTTATATAAAAATCCTCCTGCGAAAAGACTCTCTGGCCTACGGTGTTTTCCGACCTTCCCTGCCTGGTGAACATCATCGTCTGACCGTCGGCGGTGATCGATGGCCAGTACTCGTCATCAGAGGTGTTAATCCCCGGCCCCACGCTCACCGGGTTGAAGGGTACGGGCTTCTTCATCGCTTCGATGGCGAACCTGCAGTTTATAACATTCCTGTCGGCAATCGCCCTGTTCTTTTCCGATGTATTTTTCTCACCCATGTATACCTGGTAATGAACGAGGGCATTCTGATAATCGCCCGAGAACATCTCGGCTGTTGCAATGCTGAAGAACACGGGCATGTACGATAGCGAGTCGATGGCTACCGCCTTTTTGTAGTTCTGTGCCGCCTCGGAAAACCTGCGCTGTTTCGACAGAAGATCGCCGAGCATCATGTATGCTTCCCAGAAACCGCTGTCGATCCTGATCGCTGCCTTGAAATGGATCTCGGCATTCGGATAGTCGATATAGTCAAAGCTCGACATGCCCTCCTTGTATTCCCCGAGGGCCTTGCCTGAGGTGGTGTGGTACTGGCCCGATGCCGTAACGGAGAGCAGGCAGAGCAGTGCGGCAACCAATATTGAGGCAACGGGTTTCATCGGTCTTTTACGGGATGTGCATGTACTTGTGGATCTGCAGCGATATCCTCCATTCGGGGTGCTGCTTGACGTAAGCGACAATTTCGGGTACGATCGTGCGGAACCGGCTCCATTCAGGCTGGAGGAAGAGCCTGCATCCGGTGCCGACCAGTAGCTTGTATTTTTCAGCCCACTCAAAATCGCCGCAGCTTTGTATTATAACCTTTAACTCATCGGCCAGCCCGCAGATCTCCTCTCCCGGCGGCATCCCGGTCTTGGGCGAGAGGCATATCCAGTCCCATCTTCCGCTCAGCGGGTATGCGCCGGAGGTCTCGATGAATGTCGACAGCCCCTTTTTCTTCAGTCCGTCGCACAGGTAACCGAGGTTCCACATCAGCGGTTCCCCGCCTGTGACCACCACCGAGCCCGAACCCGAAAGAGCTGCCCGCTCTATTATCTCATCGGTCTCAACCAGCGTATGCAACCCCGGATCCCAGGCGAACCTCGAATCGCACCAGCTGCAGCCCACATCGCAGCCTCCCAGCCTTATGAAGAAGGCCGCGAGGCCCGCATTGAAGCCCTCACCCTGGACAGTAAAGAACTCCTCAACCAGTGGCAATAACTTCCCTTCCCTAATCCTGTCCTCATTGTCCATATCAAAAAACGTTCCGTTCAGTTGTTTATTTTCCGAAGAGCATCCTGTATTCCCTTGATCTTGCATTTTTTACCCAGCCCTCCGGAATTATTTTCCAGTTATTCAGTGCAACAGGTTTCACTGTTCCCTTCTCTTCGAGGTACTTAAGCATGTAATATCGGAGGTCCCTGTCGGTCGATGATATCAGCCTTCCGGCCAGCTTCCCGGTCTTTATGCCTGCCCCGGCAGTAAGGTGTCCGCCGCCTCCGCTGCCCCTGTACGAATTAAGGGCTACAGTGTACGATTTGTTCATTTCGAACGGCCTGCCGTCCGAAAAAGATCTTATCGTGATCCGTTTGCCTTCGGGCTTCCTGGCATCAACAGTATAATCGATGCCTGCGGCCGAGTCGAAGTTGTAAGGCTGGTTCCTGAGCCAGGCCGCTCCTGCCGACCTGTCAACCTTTCCTTTCTTGTCGAGCCTGTATTTCAGAAGGTAATCTCCCGGCCTTGTCATGGTGTTCAGCCATTCGGCGTACGAGAACTCGAGGTATTTCTTTATTTCAGCCCCGGTGAGCGACATTGTGTAAAGCATATTCTCGAACCTGTAGAGCTTGAACATATCGCCCACTGTGACCGGCCCTTTCCTGATGCTCACATCAAACGAGAGAGGGGCGGCGAACGACACATCGGCCTTGGTGATGTCAAGCTGGATACGGTGGATCATATCGACGAACGGCGATGGTCCGAAATACGCGTCGCGCGACGATATTGTGGCCTCCGATGTGGCAATTGTCCTGCCGACATATTCCTTAATTATATCTCCGGCAGGAGAAAATTTCTCCATGAACTGCGGATCGGGCTTCATTCCGTCGATATCGACTATCCGGCCCCTGAACGACTTCACCTTCGTGCCGTCAGCACCGCCTGAGAATATGATGTCGGCCCTTGCCAGCTTTTCGCCCCTGCTCCCGGCATCGAGGATCAGCACCGTATCTCCTTCGGAATTGACGATCTTCTCATTCACCGTCCTGTGATCGTGGCCGTTGAGAATAATGTCGAAGCCCGGCACATTGCGGGCGACTTCTGCCGAGCCACTGCTGCCTGGCTCATCCCCCTTGCCGTTCTTATGGATCCGGTCGTCCCAGCCCGAGTGGAAGAGTCCGACAATCAGGTCGGGCTTCTCCGCTTTCATCGCAGGCATCCACTGCCTTGCTGTTTCTTCCATGTCCCTGAATTCCATCCCCGAGTAAAGCTCAGGCGGCAGCCATGTCGGTACCTCCGGTGTGATAAGCCCTAAAACGACTATCCTGAATCCCTTCTTCTCCACCACAGTATATGGTTTGAAATATGGCTTGCCCGTCCTGGTATCGACTGCATTGGCGGCAAGCAGCGCGAAATTGTACTTCGCGGTAAGCCTGTCGTACACCGGGTGGCCCGTTTCAATGTCGTGGTTCCCGACAGATGCCGCATCATAGCCGAGCCAGTTCATCGCTTCGGCTCCGAAATGCGGCGAAACGGTATCGATGAAATTATAGTAGTAGACCTCCGGTTGTCCCTGAAGGTTATCGCCATCGTCGAGGAGAAGCACCTCTCCCTTTTCGGCGCGAAGCCTGTTGACGTATGTGGCAATGCCTGCAAGTGAGGCGGTGAGATCCCTGCTTTCGATGAAATCGTAAGGGAGGATGACGCCATGGAGATCAGTGGTCTCGATTATAGTGAGAGTATCCTTTTGTTCCGCCCCGCATGCAGAGAGGAAAAAGAGGATAAACGGTACAAGCAGCCTTAAAAAGCAGGTATTTTTCTTCATCTTGCCAGGGTATTATGGTTCAAGGTCATAGCCGTCGATCTTTCCTTTTTCTGTCTGTGAAAGCCCGTACTTCATCCAGTGCGGCATGGGTGCACCTTTGAGGTAATAGTCGAAGAACTGCATCTTTCGCACTGACAGGTCCTTCCTGTTGGGCCGCTTTAAAAGGTTATGGGCTTCGTCGTTATAGGTAAGCATCCATGCGGGCTTGCTGAGCCTGCGGAGTGCGGTTATGAATTCAATTCCCTGGTACCACGGAACGGCCCCGTCGGCATCATTGTTCATCAGCAGCAGCGGGGTGTTGATCTTTGGCACGTAGAAGATCGGCGAGTTCTCGAAGAACCTGTCGGTCTGTTCCCACAGCGAGCCCCCTATCCTGCTCTGGGTATGCTCGTACTGGAACATCCTGCTCATGCCCGATTCCCACCTGATTCCGCCGTAGGCGCTGATCATGTCGACCACAGCGGCACCGGCATACGCGCATTTGAACAGATCGGTCCGGGTTACCAGCCATGCCACCTGGTAACCGCCCCAGCTCTGTCCGTCGAGCCCCAGCCTCTCCCTGTCGATGAAACTGTACTTGTCGGTGAGGTACTGCGTCCCGCTGACAACCGCGTCATAGCAGCTCTGCCCCGGGTAGCCTGTCCTGTAAACAATGTCGGGCACGAAAAGCAGGTAACCGTTGCTGACAGCGAACGGCCTGTTAACTATCGATGCGCTGGGTGCGGGAGGAAAGTAACTGTAGAGCCCGTCGGAGCTGCGCTCGTAGAAATAGACTATCATCGGGTACTTCTTTGCCGGGTCGAAGTCAGCCGGCTTGTACAGTATGCCCTGGAGTTCCTGGCCGTTAAAGGAGGTCCATCCGACAAGCTGCGAGGTCATCCAGTTGTACCGCGACTGTTGCGGGTTCGTATGTGAGAGCCTGACGGGCCGTGAGAATTTAAGGTCGCTCACGTACAGGTCGGGCGAAGTGGTGCACGATTCTTTCAGCCAGATGACCTTCGCAGCGCTCTTTGCCTTTATCATCCCTCCGCGAAATGCAGACTTTCCGTAAATCAGCCTTGCAGGTTCTTCCTTCTTATAAGGCTTTACCGAGTAAAAGCCCGATTCCTTTGTAACTGTATTGAAGGCTGTGAGATACATCAGATCCTTTGAAGGGATCGAATCTGCCTCGGGATCGAGCTTTGCATATCTGAACCTCAGGTTGTTCAGCCGGCCAGAGCCCCCGGTGATGCAAACCGGATCAGTATTTTTTTCAATATCGTACGACCAGATATCGAACTGGTCATAAACAAGGACCTTTTCATCGTTTTCGGTCCAGCCGGCGATGCCGTATGGCGGCGGATCGTCGGGCGTGTCGTGCAGCTCATCGTACAGCGGATGACTTTGCGGTTCGGATATTACCCGTTTAATCTCACCGTCGCGCGTCAGCACAACCGGCCGGCGGTTCGTGACATCCCAGCAGATCACGTATTTGCACGTGGGCGAAAGCATTACCTGCGAAGGCTGTGCCTTAAGGATGAGCTTCCTCTGGCCGGTCATCAGGTTCACAACGTAGTAATCGGCATAGTCGCGCGATTCCCACGACGAGTACTTCATGTACCTTGTATCGGAAACCCCCAGGGCGTACTCCTTCGATTTCCTGGTGTTGATCCGCAGCGCGGGCATTGCGGTATCGGCAAGCTGACGTGTTATGTTGCGGTATGTAAAAAAGACGGCCTGGAAGGTGCGTTTGAGGTCGCGGTCAAGTTCCTTCTTCTGCATCGGCTGGAGCCTCGGATCGTTCCATGACCAGAGATCGACCCTGTATTTCTCGTCGTTGAGCAGGGTATCGGGATGTTCTTTTGCAGGCTTCGGAGCAGTGCCGAACCAGAGCATGGCGCCGTCGTCGGAGAATGAAAGGCTGCCGTTGTCGCTTATTCCCCATCCGGCAGGGATCGCTGCATTCAGGGTATCGACCACCCTGCCTGCATCGGCATAGTATTTTGAGAGCCACAGCTCATATGTCCTTGTTTTCGATGTGTCGGCGGTATAAAGGAAAGCAGTGTTGAACCCGGCACGGTCGGTAACCAGCTTTTTTGCGCTTCCTTTTCCTTCAAAGATCCTGTCAACGTCCTCACTCCTGGTGTCGAACACGTTCACCCTGAAGTTACCCACCTTAGTGGTATCGGTTGTCTCCTGGATGAAGCTTATTGCGTTGCCGTGCGATGCAACCGAATACTCGGTAACGTCGGGATACCTGAATTCTTTGCCCGAAACCGGATTGATGATCACCAGTTCTGTTCCTTTCGGTTCGGGAACTTTCGATGCCTTTTTGCCGGCAGCCTTTGACGTATCGGGCGTAGTCTGCGATTTTACGGAATCTTTCTTTTCGGCAGGCTTCTTTTCCATGAGGTATGCCATCCAGTCGGAGTTCTCTGCCGGCACCTGGAATGACTTCACCCTGGCAATGACAGTCGCGTCGGTTCCCGGCAGCTTTCTTATCTGCAGGGTGTTCTTCGGCAGCTGGTCCTCCTTCAGTTTTTTCTTTTTGGCCTGGCGTACCTCAGCATAAGACGGCACCACCTGGAATGCAATGTACCTGCATCGCGGCGAAAAGAGAGGGCTGGTGCCCTGTGCGACAGAGTCGGTATGTCCCGTCTTCAGGTTGACAATGTAAAGCCAGCCGTCGCCCTGCTGCGGATTTACGGTATAGGTGGCCCATTCGCCGTTCTCCGAGATCTGGTTCTGCGAAATGCTCTGCCAGCTGTCGTAAACCGAATGGTCAAGCGGCGGTTTCTGCCCGGCCACTGCAACCGAATACAAAACCAGTACGGGAATTATAAGTTTTCTCATATTGTTTTTCAGATTTTCTTCAAATCAGTCCGTAAACTTATGAAAGAATATTTACTTTCAGATAAATTTGGATTTGCAAACTATCGGTTACAGAGGTTAAATAATATTAAAAGTAACACTCACTCATAACACTTCAGCAATGGTACAGACCGGACTGGAGCAGGTCAGCAGGGATCTCCCGGCGGCCCTCAGGGGAAAGAGGATCGGGATCCTCTGCCACGCTTCAAGCATTGGGCCCGATTTCAGGCATATAACAGAGATCTTTGCCGGCAGGAACGACATATCGCTTGCGGCCATCTTTGGTCCGCAGCACGGGCTGTACGGTCAGACGCAGGACAACATGATCGAATGGAGCAGCGGCACCCATCCGGTATACGGGGTCCCGTTATACAGCCTCTACGGCGCGAACCGTAAACCCACGCCTGAGATGCTTGACACGATCGATGCATTTGTGATCGACCTGCAGGACGTTGGTGCAAGGCTCTATACGTATATCTGGACGGCAAAGCTGTGCATGGAGGCGTGCGCTGAGGCCGGCATTCCCGTGTGGGTACTCGACAGGCCCAATCCCATTGGCATGTTGCCGTTTGACGGGCCGGTCCTGAAAAAGGAATTCTTCACGTTCGTCGGGGGAGCTGAGATACCTCTCTGCCACCGGATGACTATCGGTGAGATGGCGTTGTGGATCAGGGAGAAGGAAGTCAGGGGGTGCGACCTCAATGTAGTATGGATGAAAGGCTGGCACCGCAGCTCACTCTTCAGCGACACCGGTCTTCCCTGGGTGCTGCCGTCGCCCAACATGCCGACACTTCAGACAGCACTTGTGTACCCGGGGACCGTGCTAATCGAAGCGCTCAACCTGTCGGAGGGAAGAGGAACGACCATTCCCTTCGAGCTTTTCGGGGCGCCATTCCTAGATGGTGAAAAGCTCAGGCGTAACCTCATGTCGAGGAACATCCCGGGATGCGCTTTCAGGGTCCATGGCTTCATTCCAACGTTCCATAAGTTTGCAGGGCAGTACTGCAACGGGTTGCAGATACATGTCACCGATCCGGCAGCTTACCATCCCGTGGGGACGGCACTCGGGATATTCGATGGTGTGATTGAGACGACCCCGCCCGGATCGCTTCAGTTCAGGGAGCCTCCCTATGAGTACGAGAACAGGCTGATGCCGTTCGATATCCTTTCGGGCGACCGGCTGATGAGGGAAACCCTATCTGGACGGTTATCATTAAAGGATGAAAAGCAGAGATGGCTCGATGAGATTGAAGACTTCAAAAAGGAATTCAGCGAAATTTCAGCTTACCCCTAATAGACGAACCTCATCTTTCAGGCCTTCCTGAGCGATTTTACAAGCTTTTCGATAAGCTGCTGGGGGAATATCGGTTTGACGATATAATCGTCGAATCCTGCCGCCATTATACGTTCGCGGTCGCCAATGAGGCTGAATGCAGTCTGGGCAATTATTATAATATCCTTCCGGTGTTCCTTTATCTTCTTTGCAGCCCCGTAGCCGTCGACCAGCGGCAACTGGATATCCATCAGGATTATATCGATACCCGGATCGGCGGTTGCCTTCCTGATGGCTTCCATCCCGTCGGATGCATTGACAAGCGAAGCGCCGGTCTTCTCAAGTATCTTGTTAAGATAGAGGCGGCTTGAAACATCGTCCTCGACAATCAGTATCTTTTTCGATTTCAGATATTCGTTTTCCATTTTACCTGTTTTATTCAAAGAGCCCTGCATCCCTCAGCAGAAGCAATATTGCCGACTGGGGGACCACGAAGTACTTCTCCTTATTGAACTCGATCTCGACGGCGCTGCCCTGGAGGTAGATGGCCTGGTCGCCTTCTTTCGGCTGGAGGGGAACATATTTAGGCTCCTCGCTATTTGCTTTCCATGGTTCATCGGCATCATTGACAACGGGGATTGGATATCCCGGTCCGACCTTCATCACATATCCGATCTGGACCTTTTCATTCTCGCTTACGCCGGGGGGCAGGAAAAGTCCGCTCTTGGTCTGTGACTGCGGAACTTTTGGCTTGATAAGTATTCTGTCTCCGACAACTATCAGCTTCTGAAGGTCTTTCTCATCCAACGCTACACCCATGTCCTTTTAAAAATTAAGCAAAATTATCATTTTTTATGCTTCGCCCCGCTGCGCTCTTAAGAAATAATTAATCGGAAACAACTGCAAAAAACCTACTGCAAGCAAATAAGAAGCAAAAGCACGAAACCCGGCTTAGTTCCGGGTTTTTGTGTTATTTATAGATATCCTTCCTGTGACCGACCGAAACGACAGTAACGATAATTTTGCCGTCGTAAATTTCGTAGATAACCCGGTAATCACCTACACGAATGCGATAAGCATCTTCGCCTTTGAGTTTTTTGTAGCCGTATGGCCTGGGATTATCGGCAAGACCGGAGATAGCCGTTTTAATACCAGGAATAACCTTCTTATCCAACTTCATTATTTGCTTCTGAGCATACCGCTCAATAAGAACTGTATACTTCATTTTACAGCTTCTTCAATCTCCCTGAAAGCCTGATCAAAGGGAATGGCATGACCTTTATGAGCTTTGGCTTTACGGTATTCCTTTATCTCGTCCAGCTCTTCTGAATCAGCCACAAGCTTCTCATAAGTCTTAATAGGAACCTGCACGGCTATTTTGCGACCGTTCTTATCAATTATATAGTTTTCCTGAATCATGTCACTTTCACTTTTTATTCACTATTCCTGGCTTCCTGATTTTACAAAGATAATCTACTTGATATGAATATCAAAAATCGAATCGAAGAAGTACCTTCCCGATGCAGAAGTCTAACTGTTTGGTTCACGTGCCCGTAAAGAGGAACGTACAGAGAGTGATTTTGATATACTCCTTATCACCAATAATGCTCTGACTCCAAAGGAAAAGCTGCCCCTCAGAACCAAGATCAGGAAAGCTTAATTGCTTCTTGGTGTCAGATCCGATATTTTGATTCAAAGTAAATCTGAGGTAGATCAGAATGTATATTCAGAAATCTATTGACCCCCATTCAGGCTAATTGACCCCCTAAAGTGCAAGTTTTTGTCTGACATTCCGGCAATATTGACCCCTCTGGGATAAAATATTATCTGACATTCCGACATTTTGACCCCCTAAGAACGGACTGTTTTTTTGCTTTGTAAGAAAAACAGATGCGATGCCAAACCGGACGATAAATATGGAGGTTATAAAACAAAACGGTATTTTAAGCAAACTGGGGTATGGTAAAAAAGCTATCGGCAGGGAACTGAATTTATCCAAAAACACAGTCAAGAGTTATCTTGCAAAAGACGATCAGGTAACAGAACATCAGCAAAACTCTCGCCGGGACACACTGTTTGACTTTTTTCCGTACGTTAAAAAAGAGCTTGGACGAAAGGGCGCTACAAGACAGATATTATGGGGTGAATACCGTTCAAAATACCCTGACGGATATTGTTACGGACATTTTTATGAGTACTACAATACCTGGCTTCAAAACAAGGATGCATCTCTTCATATTGAACAACTTCCCGGCGACAAAACTCCAGGTGCAGAAACTATGCAGTGGATATGAGGGTGGAGGCTGAGGTTCTGGCCCCCATTTCCCTCCCTATGCTGCCCGAGCTATCAAAAGAAATACTTTTAACCCCGAGTATCCCGAATTAGAGAATATTACGTAAATTTGCAGTAAATATCTTACGTGACATGGATACGAAACTTACACTAAATATAGATAAGGATATTGCTCTCAGAGCAAAATCTTATGCAAAAAGCGAAGGAAGAAGTTTATCAGATCTTGTTGAGAATTATCTTAAGCTACTTACAAAAAATGCATCAATTGAAGAATCAGAATTCACACCAAGAGTCAAGTCGTTACTTGGATGCATTAGTCTTCCGGATGATTTTGATTATAAGAAGGAGATCTCAGAATACCTGACAAAAAAATATCTTCAAGAATGAATGATTTGTTCATTGACGCAGATGTCATTATAGATTTTCTCATTGATCGAAAACCTCATTCAAGAGAAGCAGCGGCAATTTTTACTTTAATCGAACAAAAGAAGATTAAAGGACATGCTTCGTCCCTTACATTCAGTAATTTATATTATGTATTACGTAAAATTGAATCTCATAACAAAGTCAAAGCAAAACTTGAAAGTTTGTCTCAAATCTTTGGGATTCTAAAAGTAGAGGAACGAACAATCAAAGATGCTCTTGCTTCTGATTTCCCTGACTTTGAGGATAGCATTCAATATTTCAGTGCCCTTGGTAGCAAAAAAATTGATATAATTATTACCCGAAATATAAAAGATTATAAAAAGTCTGACATCCCGGTTATGACTCCAGGTGACTATTTAAAAACGGCGATCAGCTAACACGGACAATGCTAAATTGCTTCCCGCTTTTTTAGAAAAAAGCGGGACGGTTTTTGCCCCGCCACGGCGGGATTTAGGGTTTTAACAATTTGATATTTGGTATTTTGTTTTAATCGATTGATTTTCCATTCTCCGTAGGCGATATGGTTTTGTAGAAAATGAGTCCTATAGAATATTTACCGCGTAGGGGTTTTACATGAAAAAAATCTATTGAATTTTTTTCCATGAATAATTAATTAGCCTCCCTTATTGCGCCCACTACGTTGC